>JAYWHQ010000071.1:0-5527 GCA_043777655.1 Allobosea sp.
CGTACGGTTGCGGGCGTTTGACGGAGACGCGTGTCCCGGCTCCATCTTTCTGGCGGGCGCATCATCGGTTGGGAGCTCCCAACTGAACGTCTAAAGGAATATAATCCTTGACAACGTGACGCGACAATGGTTAATTTGCGTTAACCAAAAACCGTTTGGCCGAATCGGATTGTTGGCGCATCTTCACGGTGTAAAGCGTGGTTGATGCCTTGTGCCGTTAATGCTTGCGCCGTGAAGGAAGGTGCCGTGGACATCGGTGCCATGGTCCGGAGTTGGCCCTTTGCCTGATTGCGGGCGATGGGTCCGCTTGCTCGGCAAGGGCGTGCGTCATGCCGTTCAGCCTGCCTGATGTTGTTGTCATTCAAGGACGGGTCAAGCCTGTGGTCGCCAAACCTGCCATGTCCGGTCTGTCGCCTGCAAGCGCTGCGGTTGCGTCCCCCGATGCGGCCTCGCCACCGCAGGATGCGCTTTCCGGAGCGTCGCCGCCGGATGGCGCGCGGGAGGACCAGTCGCGCGCCATCAGCCGCCATGCAGCGGCCCTGTCGCAGCAGCTGAGGGCCATGAGCGAGGCGATGTTCCCGCCCTCCTCCACCAAGGCGCTGCGTCGCTTCACCTCCGGCGAGGCGGCGCGCTGGATCGGTGTCTCGGATTCGCGCCTGCGCCAGTTGGGGCTGGCGGGCGAGGGTCCGCAGCCGGCCACCGGCCCCGGCGGGCGCAGGCTCTATACGCTCTCCGAGATCAATGCGCTGCGCCATGTGCTGGCAGCCTCCGCCAAGGGCGGCGAATTGGGCCGTGATGCACGCGCCTACCTGCCGCGCCGCCAGCCGGGCGACAAGTTGCAGGTCGTCGCCGTCACCAATTTCAAGGGCGGCTCGGGCAAGACGACGACGGCGGCCCATCTGGCGCAATATCTGGCGCTGCGCGGCTACCGTGTGCTGGCGGTTGATCTTGATCCCCAGGCCTCGCTCTCGGCGCTGTTCGGCGTCATGCCGGAATGGCAGGTGCGCGCCAACGAGACGCTCTATGCCGCCCTGCGCTATGACGAGGAGCGGCGTCCGCTCAGCGATGTCATCCGCAAGACCTATATCGAGGGGCTCGATCTGGTGCCGGCCAATCTCGAGCTGATGGAGTTCGAGCACGAGACGCCGCGCATGCTGGCGCGCGGGCGTGCCGCCCGGCAGGACCTGTTCTATGCCCGCGTGGCCGAGGCGCTGGACGGTGTCGAGGCGCAGTATGACGTCGTGGTGCTGGACTGCCCGCCGCAGCTCGGCTTCCTGACGCTGGCGGCGCTTTGTGCCGCCACAGGGGTCATCGTCACCGTGCATCCGCAGATGCTGGATGTCGCCTCGATGAGCCAGTTCCTGCTGATGACGGATGATCTGCTGGAGGTGGTGCGCGAGGCGGGCGGCGACCTGTCCTTCGATTTCTATCGCTACCTGGTGACGCGCCATGAGCCGCAGGACGGGCCGCAGACCAAGGTGGTGGCGCTGCTGCGCAACCTGTTCGGCGACCATGTGCTGACCTCGCCCATGCTGAAATCTGCCGCCATCGCCGATGCCGGGCTGACCAAGCAGACCCTGTACGAGATCGGCCGCGAGGCGATGACGCGCCAGACCTATGACCGTGCCTCCGAGGCGCTCGACCATGTCAATGTCGAGATCGAGCGGCTGCTGCTGGCCGTCTGGGGCCGCGATGCGGGCCATCTCGGAGGGGCTGCGCGATGAGCCGCAAAGCGACCCTCAATGCCCTGTTCGGAATGAAGCCGGGCGTCGGCGCGCCGGAAGTGAAGAGCGCGGGCGGGCGCGAGGCCGCGCTGTTGGGAGCTCCCAACACACCTGCGCCAGAACCTGTGATCGATCACGCCATTGACCCTGCCGGAGTGCCTGCGACGCCTCCTGCTCTTGACCTTGTCCGCGACCCTGCCATCGACCTTGCCATCGACCTTGCCCTTGCGCCTGGCCTTGCCCACGACGTTGCCCTGCCCTCAACGCGCGTGCGTTCCGGTGCCATTGGCGCCATGGGGGCGAGCCTGCAGAAAATGGGCAGCGATGCCCGTGAGGTCGAGGCCCTGCGCGCCACATTGCTGGCCGCCGAGCAGGTGCTGGAGCTGGACCCTGACCTGATTGATCCAGCCCCGGTCAGCGACCGGCTGATGCTGGAGAATGACCCGGCAAGTGCCACATTGCAGGCCTCGATTGCCGAATCCGGCCAGCAGGTGCCGGTGCTGGTGCGCCTCCACCCGGCCCGGCCCGGCCGCTATCAGGTCGCTTATGGTCATCGCCGCATCCGCGCCTGTGCCGCGCTGGGGCGTCCCGTCAAGGCGGTGATCCGCGCGCTCAGCGATGCCGAGCTGGCGGTCGCGCAGGGGCAGGAAAATCTGGCAAGGCGCGATCTCTCCTTCATCGAGAAGGCGCTGTTTGCCCAGGGGCTGGAGCAGGCGCAGCTGGACCGCGCCACGATCATCCAGGCGCTGGCGACCGACAAGGCGGATCTGTCGCGCTATCTGGGTGTGGCGCGCGCCATTCCGCTGGAGCTGGCCCGCGCCATTGGCCCTGCCCCCAAGGCCGGGCGCGCGCGCTGGCTGGCGCTGTCGGAGGCGCTGGCGCGCGCGCTGGCGAAGCCTGCTCCGGCTGACCGGCCAGGGCATCTGCCAGCCCGCATCGAGGCCACGTTGGAGAAGGCCGCCTTCCAGAGTGCCGACAGCGACGCACGGTTTTCGCAAGTGCTGGCGGCGCTGCAGGCGCAGGGGGCAGCTGCTGCACTCGCTGCCGACGCGCCTGCCGTGCTCGTGAGCGCGCCAGACGGCAAGAGCATCATTGCGATGGAAGCGCGGGGCAACCGCATGCTGATCGCGCTGAACGAGGCCGAGGCCCCGGGCTTCGGCGCCCATTTGGCCGCGCATCTGGCCAGCCAGCTGCCCGAACTCTACCGGCTTTGGCACGAGGGCAGGGGCGGCAGCAGCCCGACCCGCCGGATGCCGAAGACGGTCACCCGCCATCCGATCGACCCGACGGAGTAAGCCGCAAAAGCAAAGAGCCCCCGCACGTTTCCGCACGGAAGCCCTCTGAAGTCTGCAAACGAAGAGAATCACTTCCCGACATCGCTGTCAACACCAGACGCGCCATCACGTGGCCGCGCACGGGGACAATTTGTCTTTTGCCTTTGAGGAAAGGCAAGAACCATGTCGCTCATCACCACGCCCTTCGGGCGGGGACAGCTGTCGCTTGGCCAGATCGCAGGCCAGATCGCGGCGCAGGCTGTCATCTCTCAGGCAAGCCAGCCCGGCTCCAACCAGCCCGCTGCCGTCAACAAATGGCAGCTGTTTCGCACCTTGACCGAGATCCGCGAGCGCCTCGGCGTCTCCGACCGGGCGCTGAGCGTGCTCAACGCGCTGCTCTCCTTCCAGCAGGAAACGGCGCTGACCCTGCCGAAGGCGCCAGCTGATGGCCAAGACAACGCTTCCGATGCTGCTGGCGAAGACAGCCAGCCCCGGCCCAGCTGCGATCTCGTCGTCTTTCCCTCAAACAAGGCGCTGACCCTGCGCGCCCATGGCATGGCGGACACGACGCTGCGCCGCCATCTCGCGATGCTGGTGGAGGCAGGCCTGATCTTTCGCCGCGACAGCCCCAACGGCAAGCGCTATGCCCGCAAGGACCAGAGCGGGCGCGAGCGCTTCTCCGATGCGTTCGGCTTCGACCTGACGACGCTGGTGACGCGCGCGCCCGAGTTCGAGGCCATGGCCGAGGCGCAGCGCCTCGCGCGCAAGACAGGCGCATTGCTGCGCGAGCGCATCTCGCTGCACCGGCGCGATGTCGGCCGTCTGATCGCCTGCGCGCTCGATGATGGTTTGGCGCAGGATTTGCCGGGCGTCTGGGAGAGCTATCGCCAGCGCTTCATGGCGCTGATGACGCCCTTGCGCCGCCTGCGTGACACAGCTGCCCTGGAGGCCTTGGGCGCCGCCCTGTCAGCCTTGCGGCAGGATGTTGCCATGACACTGGAAGAACAGCTTAAATCGAAGAATATGGCTGGCAATGCCAGCCAGAATGATTGGCACCAATCTAATTCAAATACCGAAGCCTTTATCGACTTTGAACCGCCCCCCGAGGGTGAGGGTGACGTGTCGGGCTGTGCCAGGCACTATGCAGATGTCGATGAAGACGCACACTGTTTTTCTGAGGGCGCGGCGTCGCTCGAGTCCAAGCAGAGCGGCCTGGCCCGGATCGGCGCTGGACCGGAACCCGACCCCCTGACGCAGAAAGGCTACGCCCTCGGGCTGGTGATGGAGGCCTGCCCGGATGTGAATGATTACAAGTTCGACGGCGGCCGCGTGCGCAGCTGGCCCGAATTCCTGGCAACCTTGCGCCAGATCCGGCCCATGCTCGGGATCAGCCCGAGCGCCTGGGACGATGCCCGAGACGCGCTGGGCGAGGTCGATGCCCATATCGTGCTGGCGACGATCCTGCAGCGCTCCGAGCATTCCTCGCAAGCCCAATCGGTGCCCGGCGAGAAGCCGGGAACAACGGCCTCGACCGTGAACGGCTCGCCGGCCATCAAATCGGCCGGGGGCTATTTGCGCGCGCTGACCGAGAAGGCGAGGGCAGGGGAGTTTGCGCTGGGTCCCGTGCTGATGGCCCTGATCGGGCAGCGGAGCAAGGTCAAGCGCGGGAGAGGCACCGCTGCATTTGATAAAACCGGAATATAGGGATATTATGGAGAAAAGGAGACGAAACTTGCGCCGCTTTTCGACCGTCGATCTCGACAAGAACCTTGGCGATGTGAAGGCCATGGCCGCGCGCGAGCCCGTGATTATCACGGAGCATCGCAAGGATCGCTTCGTGATGATGGCGATTGCAGATTTTGAGCGTCTGAAGCGCCAAGGCGATCCACAACAGGCATACGCCGCCGGCGAGACACCTGCCGAGCTGGCTGTCGGCTTCCTTCGTGAGATTGATCGCGTGCTTGACGAGACGCAATGACCGGGAGGCCCGGCACAACATTTGTCACGGGTGATATCGTCCAGTCTTGCCCGTAGCTGTGGCGCCGCGAGAGGGATCGGGGTGAGGATGCGCGGCGCAAGGATCGGCCGGTTTGTGTTGCTGTCGCGATGAAGGACCGCGACGGCCTGACGCATATGGCCTTGCTGGCAATCACCGGCAGTGAACCCATGACTGGCCAGTCAGCTGTCGAAATGACCGCGCTGGAGATCAGACGTATCGGATTGCGCTCCCATAAACGGGCCTGGGTGATCGTTTCAGAGTATCATGACGACATTCTCGAGCCTTCCTATGCCCTCGAGCTGCCACGCACTGCGACGAGGAAACTGTCTCCGGGATTCCTGAAGTCATTTCTCGCAGCGTTTCGCCCTGTTCTGGCGGCTGCAGAAGCGCGCGTGGACCGCCGTTGATGCCCTACAGCCCTGCCGCCCTGGTGAGGTTCACCTTGAACCGCTCGCGGGTTTGGCGGTAACCGCGGGTCATTTCCGCCGAGGCGTGTCCAAGTTGCTTCTGGATATGGGCTTCGTCGATGG
>JAYWHQ010000072.1:0-5522 GCA_043777655.1 Allobosea sp.
GCAGCATTTGTTTGTTGGCCGCATGACGGACCTCATCTGCATTGGCGAACCGCTCGGCGAGTTCAACGCGGCGCGCGGCGGCGGCGCCTATGTGTTCGGACATGGCGGCGACACCGCCAATTGCGCTGTTGCGGCTGCCCGCCAGGGCGCGCGGGTGGCTTTGACAGGCGCGATTGGCGACGATGAGGCGGGCCGCTCCTTCCGTGCGCTCTGGCAAGCCGAGGGCGTGGATGATCGTCTGGTCGAGACCAGCCGGACAGCGCCGACGGGCCTGTATTTCGTTGATCATGGTCCTGACGGCCATCGCTTCTCCTATTTGCGGGCAGGCTCCGCCGCCAGCCTCTGCGGGCCGGGTGATCTGCCGCACGACGCCATCGCCCAGGCGCGCATCATTCATGCCTCGGGCATCAGCCAGGCGATCTCGGCCAGTGCCTGCGACGCGGTGTTCGAGGCCTTTGCGCAGGCCCGCGCCCATGGCGTGCTGACCTCGTATGACACCAATCTGCGGCTCAAGCTCTGGCCACTGGCGCGCGCGCGCGCGATCATTCACGCGGCCTGCACCATGGCAGACATCGTGTTGCCGGGGATGGATGACGCACAATTGCTGACAGGCCTCGACGACCCGGACGCCATCGCCGACGTTTATCTGCGCATGGGTGCGAAGGTGGTCGCGCTGACATTGGGCAAGGATGGCTCGCTGGTGGCAACGCCCGATGGTCGCCGCCGCATCGGTTCGATCAAGGTCGAGGCTGTCGATGCCACAGGCGCGGGCGACTGTTACGACGGCGCGTTCCTCGCACAGTTCATCCGAACCGGCGACGCTTTTGCAGCGGGCGCCTATGCCAATGTGGCGGCAGCGCTGTCCACGCAAGGGTTCGGCGCCGTCGCGCCCGTGCCGCGCCGCGCCGAGGTTGAGGCGCGCCTGGCGCTGGAGTTGGAACAAGCCTGATGTCGACTGTTTCCGTGCTTTCGTCTTCCGCTGCGCTGTTCTCCCGTTATGACACCATCATCAGCGACGTCTGGGGTGTGGTGCATGACGGGGTGCGGGGCCTCGCGCCTGCCTGTGCGGCGCTGGCTGCCTTCCGCACCGGTGGTGGCAGGGTTGTCCTGCTCTCGAATGCTCCCGGCCCCAGCGGGCAGATTGCCGATCTGCTGGACGCGATGCATGTGCCGCGCGGTGCCTGGGACCGGCTGGTGACCTCCGGCGATGTCACGCGCGAGCGTGTGCGGAAGTCAGGTTTCAAGCGCATCTATCACATCGGCACTGACCGCGACCGCGAAGTCTTCGATGGTCTCGACGTCCACCTTGTTGGTGAGGCCGAGGCGCAAATGGTCGTTGCCACCGAGTTGCATGACGACCGGCGCGAGACGCCGGAGCATTATCGCCCGCTGCTGGCACGGCTTCAGGCGCGAGGCCTGCCGATGGTGTGCGGCAATCCTGATCTCGTGGTTCATATTGGCCATGAGCTTTTGCCATGTGCCGGCGCGCTGGCCACCATCTATGAAGAGCTGGGCGGTGATGTGCACTGGGCCGGCAAGCCGCACCGACCGGCCTATGACATGGCGCTGGCGCAGGCTCTTGAAGCAAGGGATGGCCACCCGGTTGATCCGGCCCGCGTGCTGGTGATTGGCGACGCTGCCCGCACCGATCTGGCCGGAGCACAGCTGATGGGTTTTGACGCGCTGTTCATCGCAGGCGGCATCCACCGTGACGAGATCATGCAGGGTGATGTTGTGAACGAAGCCAGCATGGCGCGCGTTCTGGCGCGTTACGATGTGGGCGCAGTGGCGGCAATGTCGGCGCTGGCCTGAGCCTCAGGCTGCGGCTGGTCAGGTCGCTTTGGCCGGCTGCACGCCGCGCAGCCGTTGGCCAATGTCCCTGAAAAGCCCGCTGAAGGGCCGGAACACAAAATCCACCCGCGCCTTGCCGGGCGGCACCATAACGCCTCTGAAAATCAGGTTGGCTTTCAGCAGCTCAGCGGGCTTTCCATCCACCTCGACCGTCCACCAGCGCTGCCAGGCATCGTTCAGCACCAGCACGCCGCCGCGCGGCGCATCAGTCTCGATGCTGACCCGCGTCGTGCCATAGCTCAGGATGCGGGCCGTGGCGGCTGTCAGCGCGCCGGTCGGCAGGGGCGGCATCTCGCGCTCCAGCAACACTTCCCTTGCCGGATCAAAGGCTGGCCAAGTGCCGCTTGACAGGATGGCGCCGAAATCGGCCTTGCGCCCTTCTGTCAGCACCTGCACGCGCGGCAGGGCGGCCGGGTTCTCGTAGATATAGGCCTCGGTCGTGCGGGCCACCAGCTTGAGCGCGCCGGGCCGCAGCGTCTTGTCGATCTGCTCGATGGGCACGCCGGTCGCGATGAAACGCAGGCCCAGCATATGCGCCAATGGCGAGACATAAGACGGCATCAGGGCCGAGAAGGTGCGCTGGTCGGGCAGGGCGACATGATCGCCCGCGCCAGTCGCCTTCGAATAGTCGCCCAGCCTCAGCGGGTTGTAGCCCAGGGTGTTGTCGAGCCCGTGCACCAGACTGGCATTGGGCCAGTGGAAGCCGATGCCGGCCAGCTCGACCCGGTCGCGCCGGTCCGGCCCATTGGTGCGGGCGGTTTCGCGTTTGAGCACGGCGATGGTGTCGTTGCGGCTGTCGGCGCGCAGCACATCGTATTGCACTGAGGGCAGGGCGGTGGATTCGCTGGGGCCATTGTTGACCGCCAGGTCGATGGTGAGCGTGGCGGCCAGCACCATGCAGGCGGCGAGCGTCGCGCCCTGCTGCGCCAGCCCGCGCGCCGCCAGCAGCGCGCCGGTGCTCAGCAACAGGCAGAGCAGCGCCGTCACCACCGGAATGATGGCCAATGACAGGCGCCCGACCGCCTGCGCCAGCAGCAGTGATGCGACACCCGCTGCCAGCACAACCAGCAGCGTCAGCACGGTGGGAACAAACTGCGGTCGGCGCGACGTGTCCGTCAGGAACAGATGCGTGAGGTAGCCACCCAGGATCGCCAACAAGGCACCGAAGAGAAACAGCGCATCCGCCGGGCGGCGATAGAAACTCAGCCCCGGCAGATATTCGAACATGGGCGCAAAGCCCGGCGTGTAGCGGCCCAGCATGTAGATCAGCACGAGCAGGGTGGCGACCGTCATCGCGATGATCTCGCGCCTGAACAGGGCGCGGCGTGCCAGGCCGATGCCGAGCACCATCAGCACGGGGATGAGCCCGAGATAGAGCTGGCTCATGTTACGCGCGAGATAGAGATCGACAGGACCGAAGGCGGCGTTCCAGGCCGGGCTTGGCGGGCCCCAGAAATTCTCCAGCGGGCCTGACGCGCCGAACAGGTTGGCGACGAAGGCTGTCAGCAGCGAGGCCGGATGCAGCGAGCCCTTGCCCGCGCCGACCAGATCAATCGCCGGGCGGTTGGATTCTTCTGCCAGAAATGCTGTCAGCAGAATCGGGATAACCGCCACCAGAATCGCACCAAGCGCGCCGGCGATCAGCGGCCAGAAGCTCATCTTCAGCGCCACCCAGCGCTTCGGTGCCATCGCAATCGCGGCAATCACGAGCCCGGTGAGCACATAGACGCCGAGCAGCGCCACCTGATCGCGTCCCAGAACCATGAAGCCCGCCATGAGGCCCGCCGCCAGTCCCCAGGCTTTCGAGCCTCGCTCCAGTGCGCGTGACAGGAACAGCAGCGTGATGGCAAAATACCCCAGACTCAGCACCTGTCCGATGTGCTGGATGCGCCAGGCGGCTGCTGCCCCAAAGGCGAAGGCGAGCGCCGTGACGACCGCGCCCGCCGGGTGCCAGCCACGGTCCTTGAAGAGCAGCACAAGGGCGAGGCTGCCAGCCAGCAAAGTGCCGAGCACGGCGCCATCGCTGGCCTGGAATCCGGGCGTCGCTGTCGCCAGCGCCATCAGCAGATAGGAGGGCGAGAAGATCAGTGATTGCGGATCCGCCACTTGCGGCGTGCCGGCGAAGACGAAGGGCGCCCAGAAGGGCGACAGACCCTTGTGCAGGCTGCTGGCGAGAAACTGGAGCTGGGGATGGAAATGCGCCTTGGCGTCCCATGGTATGGTGACAGCGCCCGACAGCCAAGGCCAGGCAAGTGCGGCCCAGGCCAGTACGACCATGCCGACCACGGGCCAGAGCGGCCAGCGGCTTGTCCCGTCATCGGGCTCTGATGGAGAGGGAGTGCTCATCGCCAACAATCTGTCCGAAGCAGCGCCACGGGGAAAGCCCCGCGCGCCTCGCCAGGAGCGGAAGATGCTGTCAGTTTCCGATCAATCCTTGGGGGCGGCGCGTGCCAGCAGCGCATCCATGTCGATGTAATGGCCGGCCTTGTCGCGCTTGGAGGCAAGATAGCGCACGTTGTGTGCATTGGGGCGGCCCAACACACGGCGGCTCGCCGCCACTTCAAGCCCGGCAGCCCGAATGGCGCCGATCTTGACCGGGTTGTTGGTCAACGCGGTGACGCGGGTGACGCCCAGCTGCTTCAGCATTGCGGCTGCAAAATCGAAATGGCGCTGGTCGAGATCGAAGCCCAGAACCTCGTCGGCGTCATAGGTGTCCCAGCCCTCGCTCTGCAGGCGATAGGCCCGCATCTTGTTGGACATGCCGTTGCCGCGGCCTTCCTGATCGAGATAGAGCAGGATCCCGCCGTCATTGTCCGCCATCCAGCGCACGGTCTCGCGCAGCTGGTCACCACAATCGCATTTGAGCGAGCCGAAAAGATCGCCGGTCAGGCAGGCCGAATGCAGGCGCACGGGCACTGGCTGGGTCAGGTCGGGCGTGCCGACAATGATGGCGACCTGATCGCGCAGGCCTTCACCGCCCCGGAACACCACGAATTCGGTGTCGGCAGCGCCTTCCAGCGGCACGGGCGCGCGACCCACGATCTGCATCGAGCTGATCTGCTGGGCGCGATAGGCGTTGATGGCGGACGCCTCGACAGTGGTGAGGTGTTCGCGGCGGAAATCCTCGGCCTTGACCGGGATGACGATCACGCTCGGCATGATGAGTGCAAGCCCAGCCAACTCAAGACCCGCCAGATCAAGCGTGTTGGCAGGCGCAACCGGCGCGTCCATCTTGGCTTCGATCTTGAAGGCGAGCATCTCGATGCGGGCAATATCGAGCTCGGGCAGGGCAATGATGCCTGCGACCTTGCGCGATGTGGAGCCAATGCGACGCAGCCGCGCCGGGCTCAGCACCAGTCGGCCCATGCCATCGGCGATCTTGTTCAGGCGGCCCAGGAGGCGCGGCTCGACCAGCTCGGCGGACAGCACCAGCGCAGCCGTCTTGCCATTGCGCACCATCACGGGACGAGCCGAGCGCAATTCGGACAGGGCACGGTCCACGGTGACGGTATCGATTTCCTGCTCGAGGCCAAGAAGAGAGGCATGCGCAGGCAGTTTTGACGCGGGCATGGGAGTTCCAGACTCTGGCGACCCGAATGGGGCGCGTTGTTACTTTGCTCTACGCAACCGCAATCGGACCGGATGCATCTTGCCTTCTAGACATGCGAGAT
>JAYWHQ010000073.1:0-1671 GCA_043777655.1 Allobosea sp.
AGGCGCCAGAGCCATCGTTCTAGGCATTTCGCTGCTTACGATGTTGGCAGCTTATATGTTGGTCGGGACCGGCAGCGCGCCCGCTCCTGTCACCATCACGCAAGCCGCGCCGCCAGCCCGCACGGTCGATGTGCTGGTGGCGGCCACGGATTTGCCGCTCGGCAACGCCGTCACCCAATCAGACGTGAAGTGGCTGGCATGGCCGGAAGGTGGCGTGCCCCAGGGCGTGATCCGCAAGGACGAGGCAGGCGCGCTTGAAAAAGACGTGCTTGGTGCGCTGGTGCGCTCGGCCTTTTATGCCTCTGAGCCGATCCGCCGCGAAAAGCTGATCAAGGTTGACGGCACGGGCTTCCTGTCTGCCGTGCTTCCCTCCGGCAAGCGTGCCATCGCCATGTCGATCGACCGCGCCGGCAACAGCACGGCAGGCGGCTTCGTGCTTCCCAATGACCGTGTCGACATTGTCCGCACAGGCCGCCAGGAAGGTGCTGCGCAGGGCACCGAGAGCTTCATCTCCGAAACCATCCTGACCAACATCAGGGTTCTCGCTATCGGCCCGAACATCCAGGAGCGCAACGGCGAGAAGGTCGTGATCGGCGAAACCGCCACACTCGAACTTGATCCGCGCCAGGTTGAGACCGTCACGCTGTCCCAGAAGTCGGGGTCACTGTCCCTCGCCCTGCGCAGCCTGGCCGATGCGAACGAACCCGCCCCGCCTCCTGAAGTGTCCGACCGGCAGGGCCTGACGCTGGTCCGCTTCGGACTGACTACCCAGACTGCCAAGCAGTGAGGCCATCATGAGCACGCACACAAAGATGTCGTCAGCCAGCCAAAGATCGTTCCGCTTGAGGGAGTTCCTGTCCTGCGCCGCCGCTGCTGGCTTGCTGGCCGCAAGCCTGGCCGTTCCGGAAGCGCAGGCCCAGTCGGGAAGCTCGAGCCACAGGGTTTCCGCCCGCTCGGCCTCGGCGGGCAGCGCCCAGAAGCTCGATCTGTCCATCGGCAAGTCGCTGATCATCGAATTGCCGCGTGATGCCAAGGAGGTGTTCGTCGCAAATCCGAAGGTCGCCAACGCGGTCGTCCGCTCGGCCCGAAAGCTCTTCATCATCGGTGTGGCGGACGGCTCGACCTCGATCTTTGCAATGGATGGCGAAGGACAGCAGATTGCCGCGCTCGACATCTCGGTAGGCCGTGATCTGAATGTTCTGCGGCAAACCTTGCGCACGGTCCTTCCGAAGGCCCAGATCGAGGTCAAGCCGGCTGGCGACTCCATCCTTCTCGTGGGCCAGGTGGCGAATGCCGCTGACGCATCGCAGGCCATGGATATTGCCAAGGCATTTGTCGGCGTCACATCAGGTGTGGGGACCACGACATCAGGTGCGGTGATCAATTCCCTCACGATCAGGGGCCGCGATCAGGTCTTGCTCAAGGTCACGATCGCGGAAGTGTCGCGCCAGGCGATCAAGCAACTGGGTGTCGATGCCGCAGGCAGCTGGAGCACCAGCAACCTGAGCGGCGTCGCAAACCTGCGAAATCCATTCAGCGTCAATATCGACAACCCGACATCCAGTTTCGGTTTGGGTGGTGCAAGCGCGTCAACAACGCTCCGCGCCCTTGAGCGCGCTGGCGCGTCCCGTATTCTGGCAGAGCCAACCCTGACAGCAGTGTCAGGCGAAA
>JAYWHQ010000074.1:0-1670 GCA_043777655.1 Allobosea sp.
GTGGAATGTCAGGCTGGTAGAGCGCAATGCGGATCATGGCAGGCCAGTGAATCCTTGAGGAGCAGTCAGGCTCGGGGATGTTCCGTTCCGTTAACAACCTGCGCTGCCCAGATGCATGGGTTTGAGGCAGGGAACGTTGATATCGATCAATAATGGGGCGTGTTGGAGTTAACTATACATTAAGCTTCCTGTTTACGTTTCATTAACTTTAGCTATTCTGACCAGACAGGGGCTTGTGGTTTTCGGGGCAGTTTCACAATGTTTCAAGTGCAGGTTCCGCCTCTTGCCGAGCTGAACGCCGCCTCAATCGACAGCAGCGACGTGGTTGGTGCGATCCGCCACCGTGCCGGTTTCCTGCCCGAGATCGAGCTGGCCTACGAGAGCGAGATCAAGACGCTCTGGGTCACGATCAAGCCTGAACTCAAGCCCGTTTTCACGATCCAGCTGCTGGAGTCGCTCTGCAAGGTGCAGAAGGCCATCTACCATCTGTGGGGTGCGCCGGATCGTTATCATCTGGCGCCGGTGCGGTTTCTGGCCTTCCGCGGCACGGGTCCGGTCTTCACGCTTGGCGGCGACCTCGACTTCTATCTCGATTGCCTTGCCCGCAATGACCGCGCAGCGCTGGCCGAATATGCGCGGCTCGCTGTGGAAGGCGCCGTCTGGAATGCCAGCGGCCTGAATGGCCTCGTGGTCACCATGTCGACGATCCATGCCCGCGCTGTTGGGGGTGGCATTGATGCGCCCCGCTCCTGCAATGTCATGATTGCCGAAGAGCAGGCCTCGTTTGTCTATCCCGAGATCAAGTTCAACCATTTCCCGATCACGGCGGTCGCGATCCTGTCACGCCGGATGGGCAATGTTGCTGCCGAGCGCATGCTGATGTCCGGTCTTGAGCTGAGCGCCGAGGCATTCATGAGCCAGGGCGGGCTTGAAGCCGTGGTGCCTGCCGGAACTGGCGAGGCCTGGCTGCGCAAATACGCCGCAGACAGCCTGCCGATGCATTCGGCCAAAACGGCTTTGTTCACCGCCTTCAACCGCCGTGCGGGCGATCTTCGCAGTGAGCTGGAAGGCCTGGGCCAGCTCTGGACCGACTGCATGCTGCGCCTGAGCCCTGCTGCCATTTCGAAGCTGCAGCGCATCGCGCAAACGCAGGATCGCTTGCTGGCGCGCAGCTTCGGGTTGCGGAACCTGGCACCCTTGCAGCAGACGGATGCCGCGCTGGTGGTCGAAGCAGTTGACTGAAGGCTAAGCACCTTTCCCCGTTCATTATTTTCGGGCATCAGCCACCATCTGGAGCAACTCATTTACTTTCATGGCTTATGGACAGGCCGGGGCAATCGCGTCCGGCGCTGTGAAAGGCTGGCCGGCGCTGCGATGGTGGGCAATGGCAGGGCAGGCCTCTTCAAAAGAACGCGGTTTCAGTGCGCTGCAAGCGCGCCTGATGACACGCATCGGCATGCAGCCCTGGAGCGAGCGTGACCTGGCCGAATACAAGCTGGTCGTCGCCTCGCTGTTCTCGTCTCCGGCTTCCATCATTCAGGGTGCCATTGCAGGCGTCGTGACGCCCTGGATCTGCTGGCTTGCGACCAGGAACATCCTTTTTGCAGAAATGACCGTTCTGATGGTGGTGATTGCGCTCATGCGCATCGCGATCATGCTGCTGTATCGTC
>JAYWHQ010000075.1:0-1669 GCA_043777655.1 Allobosea sp.
GCACCGATCGTCATGGCCGAGGCATCGATGCGGAAGACGCCGATCACGATGGCCGCCACCATGACCGCTTGAACGATGACGGCGCTGCCTTGCGCGGCCAGCCCGTGCCAGTAGCGCATCTTGTGGGCACTGAACGTTGCCTGATCTGCCGCCTGCTCCCAGCTGCCAAGGAAGTGACTGGCTGAAGACGTGGCGCGGATGCGCTCCTGCGAGGCGACCGCATCGATCACCGCCTGCATCTGGCGGCGGATGAAGCCGACATGACCCGCCTGGCTGCGATGCGACATCGCGTGCGACAGCACATGCAGGCCAACCATGAGCAGCGTGCCGATCAAGGGTGCCAGCGCGACAGGCCCCGCGATGCTGGCCAGAAACACGATCATGATGATGAAGAACGGCAGGTCGACCAGCAGGCTGACCAGCAGTTGCGGCGCCAGCTGCGCCATGCCCTCAAGCTCGTGGACAGGCTGCATCACGGCGCCAGCCGAACGCGGGATCTCGGCACTGCGCGCAAACAGCAGGCGACCGACCAGCCGCCCCTGCAACGAAAGGCTGACAGCGGCACCTGCCGCATCAAACAGTTTCAGCCGCGCATGACGCAGGCAGAATTCCAGCCCGAGCGCCAGCAGCACACCGAGCGCCAACGCCCAGAGCGTCTCGAAGGCAGCATGCGGAATGACACGGTCAAACACCGCCATCGAGAACAGCGGCAGTGCAAGGCCAATGACATTGATGAGCAGGGAGGCCAGCACCAGCTGCACGATCAGCGGCTTCTGGCTGCGCATGGCTTCCGTCAGAAAGCCTGCAATCACGCCCGAAGACGGTGCCTGCGCTGGCAATGCCGCGCGCGGCGCGCGTGACACCGGCGCTTCGGACTCAACCGTTTGCTCGGCCGACTGAACCTTGAAGACCGTGCCTGTCGCCTCGGCGATCAGCGCCGCACGATCTGCGATGAACTCGCCATGCGCCGTTCCCAGCACAACGTCGCCATCCTGCGCCAGCGACAGCGCCAGGCGGCTGCTGCCGTCAGTCAGCATGATGATGCAGGGCATGTCCTGCCCGACAAGGCCAACGATGCTGCATTGCTGGCAGGTGGCCTGCAGCCCGAGGCGCTCGGCCAGCATGGCGAGCGCTGCCGGACCCAATGATGAGGCTGCGGCATCAGCTGTTGCGCTGCCATCTGCCCGCGCCTTGCGCCAGAGCACGGCCAGACGATACAGATCGGCTGCCGGGTGACTGGTCGGCCCTAACCCCGCGATTGCCGTTTGCGCGCGCTGGCCCAGTGGAATTTCTCCTGGCACTGCGGCGCCCTGCTGCTGCCTCGCAAACCTGTCCTGCAAGCGCGCCAGAGCATCGCGCACGGACGCATCCGCCATCGACGCACCAGTCCTTGCGGCATCCGGACGTGAAGCATCTGGCCGTGAAGCGTCTTTCATGGCGGTCTCGACCCTTGGCCCCTCGCGCCATTCGCCCGGATGACGAAGCGCCAGGCCACAGCATGTCGGTGGTTATGCTTAACAGCCGGTAAACCCTTTGCTGCGAAGCTGCACGCCACAAGGTTCAAGAGCGCAAACTGCCCATGCTTCCCGCCAGCCAATCCCTCAGCCACAACGCGCTGGCCTATCCCAGGCGCTGCGACACGATTGCGACACGCGCGCAACGCCAGATG
>JAYWHQ010000076.1:0-5499 GCA_043777655.1 Allobosea sp.
GCAAGCTGCTCGATCACGCCGTCAACCAGCGCGACAGCCTCTGCCGGCAGCGTGACCCGCAGGCGTGTGTCAGCGATCTCAGGCCTGGCCGCGAACATCGGCTGCTCCTGTGGTGGTCTGGATGCTGTTGTTGGCCTTGCCTTGCGCGTTCTCCTGCACCTGCAGGATCGAGCGCATGATCTGGTCGGAAAGGCCCATGCCACCTGATTTCTGGATCTGCTTGGCATATTGCTGGTTCAGCATGGAGCGCCAGATGCCGCCACCGGCACCATTCTCGCCCATCGGGCCTTCGGTGTCCTTCGAGTTGACCATGTGCTCGGTCATCTGCTCGAGAAACATCGTCTCGAAGTCATCGGCGGTCTTCTTCGCCTTGGTCTGGTCGGGGTTCAGCGCACCGGCAATGCCTTTGATGGCCTTGCCGGCGGCAGCGGAACCGAGCGAGCCGCTAAGCCCGCTCCCGAGCGAGGAGGCGGCAGCAAGCGCCATTTTGGCGGCAGGAAGGGCAAGGGCAATCGTCATCACATCACCTCGATTTCGGCCTGGAGCGCGCCAGCCGACTTGATGGCTTGCAGGATAGAGATCAGATCACGTGGGCCGATGCCCAGCGCGTTCAGGCCGTCGACAAGGTCTTTCAGCGTGACGCTTTCCTTGACGACGGCGAGCTTGTTGCCGCCTTCGGTGTCAACCTTGACGTTGGTGCGCGGCACCACGGTGGTCACGCCACGTGAGAAGCCTTCGGGCTGGCTGACCTGCGGCTGTTCGGAAATCGTCACCGTCAGGTTGCCCTGTGCCACGGCCACGGTGGAGACACGCACATCCTTGCCCATCACGATGATGCCGGAGCGCTCGTCGATGACAATGCGGGCCAGCTGGTCAGGCTCGACGCGCAGCTGCTCCACGTCCGTCAGCAGGCGGATCATGTTGCCCTGATATTTGGGCGGGATCTGGAGAACGACCGTGGAAGGATCGGTCGGCTCGGCCGAATCCATGCCGAGGAAATCATTGATGGCAGCTGCAATCCGGCGCGAGGTGGTCAGGTCCGGGTTGCGCAGCGAAAGGCGCAGTGTCTTGAGCTTGTTGAGGGCAAAATCGATCTCGCGCTCGACCAGGCCGCCATTGGCAATGCGGCCAACAGTCGGCACGCCGCGCGTGATCTTGGCGGCCTCGCCTTCGGCCGAGAAGCCGGAAATGGCGACCGAGCCCTGGCTGACGGCATAGACTTCACCATCGGCGCCCAGCAGCGGCGTGGCCAGCAGCGTGCCGCCCTGCAGCGACTTGGCGTCACCCAAGGCTGACACCGTGATGTCGATGCGCGTGCCCTGCGTGGCGAAGGGCGGCAGGTTGGCTGTGACCATCACAGCCGCCACATTGGCGGTGCGCAGGTTGGCGCCACGGGTGTTGACGCCCAGCCGCTCCAGCATCGCCTGCAGCGACTGCTTGGTGAAGGGCGCGTTGTTCAGCGTGTCGCCTGTGCCGTTCAGGCCGACGACGATGCCGTAGCCCAGGATCTGGTTGGCGCGGATGCCTTCGACCGAGGCCAGGTCCTTGATGCGCGACAGGGCTGAGGCCGGTGTCGGCGCAATCAGGGCCGCCGCCAGCAAAGCCAGCAGCAGAGACAGCTTCGCCAGCAAGCCAAGGGCGGCAAGACGGAACATGAGGGCACTTGAACGTGATGTCATCATGCCAAGGCCCTTGCGAGGGCTATGCCAACACCTGAATTAAGAATAACTGAGCAAAATCAGTTGGATAACCTTTCGCAGACATTGTGACTTTCGAGCTCTTCGGGCTGATTTTACCATGTGCCCGGCAGGTTTTGCCGGGTGGTTAAGGCCCTGTTAACCTTGTCTGGCTCTAGTGAAGCCTACAGAAACAGCTCGCGAAAGCCGCCATGTTCCGCATTGATCCGCGCGGGCCAGTGCAGAATGCGCCGGCTCCTTCCCACGCAAGACCCAATCAGGCCGGCGCTGGCTTTCAGCTGCCAACGGCGAGCAAGCCCGAGGCGCCCGCGCGCTCCGGCCCGGTCAGCATGGCAGGCCCGCTGGACACGCTGGTGGCGCTGCAGGCCAATGAGGGCGCGCAGGAGCGCCGCAAGCGCCAGACCAAGCGCGGGCAGGATCTGCTTGATGGTCTCGATCAACTGAAAGCCGCGCTCCTGTCAGGCCGCGTCAGCGGTGCCGATCTTGACCGGATCAGGACTTTGCTCAACGCGCGCCGCGAGGCAACCGATGATCCCCGCCTTGACGATATCCTCGCCCATATCGAGCTGCGTGCCGCCGTCGAGATGGCCAAGCTCGGGCGGTGATCCTGAGGCTGGCGTGGTTACGCCTCGGCCTGTTCCAGACTGCGCATGATGTGGCTGGCCAGGCGTTTGACCGGCTGGCTTGATGTCGCTGCCGAGATCAGGGCGATTTCCGTGTCCTGCAGGTCTGGCAACAGGCCACCATCGATGATGACAAATCCCTGCGGCACCATTTCCTTCGGCAGGACTGCGACGCCGAGACCTGCTTTCACCGCCGCCAATGTGCCTGCCAGCGAGCCGCAAGTGTAGGCGATGCGCCAGGTGCGGCCCATGCGATCCAGCGCGTCTGTTGCGCGCTTGCGGTAGACGCAGGGCGCCGGCGACACGACCAGCGAAACGGGGGCTGCCGGTGGCATGGTCGCGGCCCCATTGGCCACCCAGACCAACGGTTCGCGCCAGACCCGCAAGCCCGCGACTTCCGCCATCGGCTCGCGCTTGACCAGAACGAGATCGAACTCGCCTGCCCGGAAGCGTTCCATCAGGTTCAATGTCAGGTCGCAGGTCACTTCCAGCGCAACAGATGGGTGAGCGGCGGCAAAACGGGCCAGTACGCCTGGCAGATGCGCGGTGGCGAAATCCTCCGGCGTGCCAAGACGGACCAAACCTTCCATCATGGGCTCAGCGAGCCGCGCCAGCATCGCATCATGCATGGCGAGGACCGCGCGTGCATCCGGCAGCAAAGTCTCGCCATCAGGCGTCAGCCGCAACAGGCGAGGCGAACGGTCGAACAGGCGGCGGCCCAGACTGTCCTCCAGCCGCTTGAGCTGAAGCGAAATGGTGGATTGCGTGCGCAGCAGCCGCTCGGACGCCCGCGTGAAGCCACCAGCATCGGAAATGGTCACGAAGCAGCGCAGCAGATCGAGATCGATGTTGCGCAAACCGGATGTCGGCGATTGGGCCATCAGAGAGCGCCTATGATTGAAGGTGACAATCATAGAAAGCCTTGCAATCAATTTGTCAAATCATGCTCTGCCACCTAGCCGGACAGTCGTTCTTTTGTGGCTGGAGGGTGTGATGCCTGGTTTTGATCTGCTGATAACGAATTTGCTGTCGCCCATCGTGCTGGCCTTTGCGCTCGGTGCGGTGGCGGGTTTCATCAAGAGCGAACTGGAGCTGCCGGAAGCGGTGCTGAAACTGCTCTCGATCTACCTGCTGTTTTCCATCGGCCTGACCGGCGGGCGCGAGCTGGCCAAGGCCAATCTGGCCGACATCGCCGGGCTTCTGGGTGTGGCTGTGTTTCTGACGGTGCTGATCCCTGTCGCCACATTCATGGTGATGCGGCGGATCGGGCGTTTTGATGCGGCCAATGCCGCGGCAGTTGCGGCGCATTACGGCTCTGTCTCCTCGGTCACGTTCTTTGCAGCGGTGGCTTTCGCCAAGGCAGCCAACACGCCGAGCGAGGGCTATCTCACTGCGGTTGTGGCGCTGATGGAATGGGGTGTCATCATTGCGCTTTTGCTGGCACGCTGGTCGCTCGGTCGCCAGAACGGCAGGGGCAGCCTTGGCACCATCATGACCGACACGCTGCGGGGCCGCGGTATTCTGCTGCTGACCGGTGGCATGACCATTGGTGCGCTCGCCACAGACGGGCAGTGGGGCCAGATCTCGCCCTTCTACGAGGGCCTGTTTCGCGGAATCCTGATGCTGTTCCTGCTCGAAATGGGGATGACGGCAGCCCGCCAGATCAAGGGCTTTGCCGCCGTGGGCCGGTTCATGACGGCATTCGCCATCCTGTCGCCGCTGGTTTGGGGCTTTGCCGGCGTCTGGCTTGGCACCATGGCGAGCTTGAGTGTGGGCGGGGCCTTCGTGCTGGGTGCGATCTGTGCCTCGTCTTCCTATATCGACGCGCCTGCCGCCTGCCGTGCGGCCCTGCCGGAGGCCAACCCCGGCATCTATCTGACAGCGTCGCTGGGCGTCACCTTCCCGTTCAACCTGCTGATCGGCCTGCCGCTCTATTACCGCTTCGCGCAATGGCTGCAGGCGGGGTGAGCCGGGCGTTCAGCGGATGAACTGATCGACAAAGCCCGCGCCGAGGCCATTGCTGGCATAATGGGCGCGGCATTTGTCGATGCGGGTGAAGACATCGTCATAGCCGAGGCACTTGCCATCGGGATCGACATAGATCATCGCGCCATTGACCTGGAACATGGTGATCATCTCTTCCACATCGGGATCGACCACCAGCGTGTGCGTTTCGCCCGGCGCCTCATAGACATAGGCGCCTTCGGTCGCGACCCAGTCATGCTCAAGATAGCGCCAGGTGCCCTTCAGCACAAAGCCATGCACCGGCTGGGGATGGCGATGGCGCGAGAGCACGCCGGCGCGGCGCACCTTGAGCAGGTTGACCCAGTATCCCCGGCTGGCGGAGAGCAGCAGCGGGCGGAACGAGACATTGTCATCCACCGGCACCCAGAGCCGCTCATCCTTGGGGATGGCATCAGGCACCACCAGCTCGGGCGGCGAATCCTGCGGCTGCGGATGGCGATAGGGCATCCAGCGCTCAGTTTCGGTGGCGGCGACCGGAATGGGGCTGACCTTGTTCATGGCGGCAATCCTTCAACAACAGGGCTGGATGTTCAGACGGTGAGATAGCCGCCGTCAACCGGCAGGATGGTGCCTGTGACAAAGCGCGCTTGGGCTGAGAGCAGGAACAGGATCGGCCCACCCACATCATCCGGCGTGCCCCAGCGCGCCATCGGTGTGCGGGCGAGAATCGGACCTGACCGTGCCGGGTCTTCGTGGAGTGGCTTTGTCAGTTCGGTCGCAATCCAGCCTGGCGCCACCGCATTGACGCGGATGTTGTCTTTCGCCCACGCGGCGGCGAGCGATTTCGTCAGCTGCGCAATCGCGCCCTTGGAAGAAGCATAACCTGGTGCCAGCGGCGCACCGAAGAAGGACAGCATCGAGGCGATGTTGACGATGGCCCCGCCTGATGCCGCCAGCTTGTCCTTGGCTGCCACGCACATCCGCATCGTGCCGGTCAGATTGACCTCGATGGTCAGGCGAAAGGCCTCGATCTCGAACTCCTTGCCGCCGCGCTGGATCATGCCCGCGCAATTGACCAGCGCATCAAGGCGCGGGCAGGCGGTGATGATGGCGGCGACCGAAGCGTCATTGGTGACATCGAGTTGCATATGACGGATCGAGGCGTGCGCGGGAGCCGTCTCGACCTCGCGTGCGGTGAGACCTGTCGCGATGAC
>JAYWHQ010000077.1:0-1663 GCA_043777655.1 Allobosea sp.
TTTGATCGCCCGTGCCTTTGCCGAGAAGCCTGAAATCCTGGTCCTGAATGATCCCGCCCGCGGTGTTGACGTCGGCGCAAAGCTTGATCTCTACCGAAACCTCCGGGATTTCGCTGCGAAGGGCAAGTCAGTTGTCTTCCTGTCGTCCGAAGTCGAAGAATTTCTCAATCTCTGCACAAGGGTCGTCGTCTTCCGCAACGGGGTGATCTCATCCGAATTCACGCCGCCCTACAGCGGCCATGAGCTGCTCAACGCGATGTTCGGACGCAAGGATGCTGACGACGGGCACAACGCCGATCGGGTGAACAGCCCCGCCAAGAAACAACTGCCACAATGAACTGGAGTTCTGACATGTCTTTCAGGAGGAAATTATGAGCCGTATGGGTGGCCGCAAGGCCTTTGAACTTGATTGGGTTGAGCGCTGGGCGCGCCAAGTCAATGAAGACCGCCGCCTTCCAGTGATCGGCCGGTTCTTCAGCGGGCGCTTCGTGCTCGGCATCGATGATACGGACTACCTGATCGAAGTCAGCAAGGGCAAGATCCAGAAGATCGCGGAAGGTCTTGCTCCTAATGATTTCGGATTTGAATTCGCCTTGCGGGCCTCAAGCGTTACCTGGGGCAAGTTCGCACAGGAAATTCCACCGCCCATGTTCAACGACATCTGGGCGATGGCACATCCCCTGCACCGCCATCTCCGCATCGACGGCAACGCAACGCCATTCTGGCAAAACCTGAGAGCTCTCACACACATGCTCTCGCTCATGCGCAAGGCATAAGGAGAGTCCAATGAACCAGCATGACCCGATAGTCGGCCGCTACGTCTATGTGCAGTGCCAAGGCAAAACCTATCGCACCTATTATGAAGAAAGTGGCGAAGGCGTTCCCATGGTCTGCCTCCACACGGCTGGCACCGATGGCCGCCAGTATCGCCATCAGATTTGCGATCCGGACTACAGCAACAACTTCCGCATGATCGCGTTCGACATGCCTTGGCACGGCAAATCGCTTCCGCCGAAAGACTTCTACCTGATGGAGGATGAATACAAGCTCACGACGAAATTTTACGCCGAGTTCATCGTCGCCTTCTGCCACGCGCTGGAACTCAAGAAGCCGGTGATCATGGGCCAGTCTATGGGCGGCAATATCTGCCTCGAACTCGCGTTGCGTTATGAACATGAGTTTTCGGCCCTGATCGCGCTCGAAGCCTGCGACTATTCTCCAGGCTGGTGGATCGACGCGCTGCATCATCCGCATATCCACGGCAATGAAGTCGTGGCCACGTCCACATTCGGCCTGATGTCACCTGAAAGCCCTGACGAGCACCGCTGGGAAACCTGGTGGCTGTATGCCAATGGCGGTCCTGGCATTTTCAAGGGCGATCTTTATTTCTATTCAGTCGATTCTGATTTCCGCGAACACACTTCGAAGCTCTCGGGCCGCATACCGATTTATTTTATTACGGGCACCTATGACTTCGCCTGTACCCCCGAAATGACCCAGCGCACGGCCGAGAAGGTCAAGAACGCCGAATGCATTATCTTCGACGGCGGCCACTTCCCGACGTCGGAAGATCCGGCCAAGTTCAAACAGGTGGTCACGCCTGTGCTGAAGAAGATCCTGGCCATGGATCATCCAGACCGCCGCTCGGGCTCTTCGATGTCGG
>JAYWHQ010000078.1:0-5479 GCA_043777655.1 Allobosea sp.
GGCGGCGAACAGCTCTTCATTCCGGAAGGGTTTGCCCATGGCTATTGCACCCTGACCGACCACACGCTGGTTGCCTACAAGGTGAGCGGCACCTACGAGCCCCGGACCGAGGGCGGGTTGCTGTGGAATGACCCGACACTGGCGATTGACTGGCCCGTGGGCACAGATGGGGCCACCCTCAAGGATCGGGACCGGACATGGCCCAGTCTGGCCGATCTCGGCCCGGTCTTCAGCTGAAAGCGGCACAGATGCGCATTCTCATCACCGGTGGCAGCGGCTTTATCGGTTCGGCGCTTGTTCTGCAGCTGATGCGCGAGCCCGGCATTGCGCTGCTGAATGTCGATGCCATGACCTATGCCGCCAACCCCCGGTCGCTGGCGCATCTGGAAGGCCAGCCCGGTTACCGGCATGTCGAGGCTGATATTTGCGACGCGGCGCGCATGCGCGGGCTGATGTCGGAATTCAAGCCTGACTCGATCATGCATCTGGCGGCAGAGAGCCATGTCGACCGCTCGATCTCCGGGCCTGGCGCTTTCATTCGCACCAACATCAATGGCACGCAGACCCTGCTGGAGGCGACACGCGCCTGGCTCGACAAGGTGCCGACGAAGGCGCGCGACGCCTTCCGTTTCCTGCATGTATCCACCGATGAGGTGTTCGGCTCGCTGGGCCACGAGGGCTTCTTTACAGAAACAACGCCCTACGATCCGCGCTCGCCCTATTCGGCATCGAAGGCAGCATCCGACCATCTCGTGCGCGCCTGGGGCCATACCTATGGCATGCCCGTGCTGATCTCGAATTGCTCGAACAATTATGGCCCTCGGCAGTTTCCCGAGAAGCTCATGCCGCTGATGATCCTTAACGCGCTGCACGGTCTGCCGTTGCCGGTTTATGGCGACGGGCTGAACATCCGCGACTGGGTGCATGTCGACGATCATGCGCGGGCCCTCATCATGATCCTGAAGGGCGGGGCACCCGGCGCAACCTATTGTGTCGGCGGTCGGGCCGAGCGCACCAACCGGTCCGTTGTGGACGCCATCTGCACCTTCATGGACGAACTGAAGCCGGGTGGCGCGCCTCATACCAGGCTGATCCAGTTCGTAGCCGACAGGCCAGGCCATGACCGGCGCTATGCAATCGATTCCACCAAGATCGAGCGCGAGCTGGGTTTCGTGCCAAGGGCAGGGTTCGAGGACAGTTTGCGTGAAACGGTGCAATGGTATCTGGCCAACGAGAGCTGGTGGCGCCCATTGCGTGACAAGGTCTATGGCGGCGAACGTCTGGGGTTGTTCAGAAAATGATCGTTGATGCGCCTGTGCTTGTGATCGGCCGCAAGGGCCAGTTGGCAACTGATCTGGTGGCTGTGGCAACCGATGAGCACGCACCCGTCATTGCATTGGGTCGCCCGGATTTCGACCTGATGGATGCGGATGCCGCAAGGCGCGCGCTGGATCGCTACCGGCCCGGCGCTGTCATCAATGCAGCAGCCTATACCGCCGTTGACCGTGCCGAGAGCGAGGGCGAGGCCGCTTTTTCCCTGAACCGCGACGGCGCGGCGCGGCTGGCTGCAGCCTGCGCGGCCGCTGCTATCCCCTTCCTTCATGTCTCGACCGATCAGGTCTTCGATGGCAGCAAGGCGGGGGCTTATGTCGAGGATGATGTCACCGGGCCGCTTTGTGTCTATGGCCAGTCCAAGCTTGCGGGCGAGATCGCTGTGCTGGAGGCCAATCCATCAGCGCTTGTGGCGCGCACCTCCTGGGTGTTCGGTCCGTCCGGCGACAATTTCGTTACCAAGGTTCTGGGCTGGGCCAGGGCCAGCCAGAATGGTGCGGGCCAGAATCTGCGCATTGTCGGCGACCAGCGCGGCTGTCCGACCTATTCGCCCGATCTCGCTTTCTGCCTGCTGACACTGGCGCAAGCCATGGCTGTTGGCGGCGACAACGCTCCTGTCGGTATCCTGCATCTGGCAGGGCCGGAGGCCATGACCCGTGACGAGCAGGCGCGGCGGATCCTTGCAGGATCGGCGGCAAGACGCGGTCCCTTCGCAGGCGTGACGCCCGTCCCGACCCGGGACTTCCCGACCCGGGACTTCCCGACACCCGCCACGCGGCCGCTGAATGCCGAACTTGATACAGGCCGCCTGAAAGCGGTCTATGGCCTCCAGCTCCAGCCTTTTGGCGAGGCGCTGGCGGCCACGCTGGATCGGCTTCTGGGGCCCGTGAAAATCGGCTGAGCGAACGGGAGCAATCAAGCATGCAAGGTTTGGCACGATGAAGGGCATTGTTCTGGCGGGTGGCTCCGGCACGCGGCTGCATCCGGCGACGCTCGTCGTCTCCAAGCAGATCCTGCCGATCTACGACAAGCCGATGATCTATTATCCGCTGTCGACGCTGATGCTGGCCGGTATTCGCGAAATCCTCATCATTTCGACACCGCGCGACCTGCCGCTGTTCAAGGCGCTGCTGGGTGATGGAACGGCGCTGGGCCTCGCGCTCTCCTATGCCGAGCAGGCGGCGCCCAACGGCATTGCCGAGGCCTTCCGCATCGGTGCTGGCTTCATCGGGAATGATCCTGTCGCGCTGGTTCTGGGCGACAACATCTTCTACGGCCACGGACTGGTGGACCAATTGAAGCGCGCGGCTGCCAAGACAAGCGGCGCGACAATCTTCCCCTACTGGGTGTCGAACCCGCAAGACTTTGGCGTGGTAACGCTGGATGAGCGCGGCATGCCACTCGACATCATCGAGAAGCCGGCTGAGCCGGCCTCGAACTGGGCCGTGACCGGGCTTTATTTCTACGACAATGACGTGATCGGCATTGCGCGCGACCTGAAGCCTTCGCCGCGCGGCGAACTGGAAATCACGGACGTGAACCGGGTTTACCTGCGCGCCGGCACGCTCGACGTGCAGTTGATGGGGCGTGGCTATGCCTGGCTCGACACCGGCACGCATGACACGTTGCTGCAGGCTGCCGAATTCGTGCGCACGGTGCAGGAGCGGCAGGGCCTCTCCATCGGCTGTCTGGAAGAGGTGGCCTGGCGCATGGGCTTCATTGATGCGGCCCAGCTCGACAAGCTGGCGAGCCAGCTCGGCAAATCGAGCTATGGCGCCTATCTGCGCCGCGTCGCCAGCCAGAAAACCCGCATGCCCTGACCTTCAGCCTTGTTCCTGCTCCCCAGCGCGTGATTTGCCCATGAACCCGATCTTTGCTGACCTGCCGACAACCGTTTTCGAGGTCATGTCGCGCCTTGCTGCCGAACATAAGGCCGTCAATCTGGGGCAGGGTTTCCCGGATGATCCCGGCCCCGAAGACGTGCGGCGCAAAGCGGCTGACGCGGTCATGAGCGGCTGGAACCAGTATCCGCCGATGATGGGACTGCCTGAATTGCGGCGCGCCACGGCCGACCATTTCAAGCTCTGGCAGGGGCTGGAGCTCGACCCTGACCGCGAGGTGATGGTGACCTCGGGCGCCACTGAAGCGATTGCCGGTGCGCTGATGGCCCTGATCGAGCCTGGCGACGAGGTGGTGCTGTTTGCGCCCATGTATGATGCTTATCTGCCGCTGGTCAGGCGCGCAGGCGGCATCCCGAAATTCGTCACGCTGAAGCCGCCGCATTTCGGGTTGACGGAGGAGGCGCTGGCGCAGGCCTTTTCGGCAAAAACGAAGCTTGCGCTGTTCAACAATCCGCTGAATCCGACGGCGACGATCTTCAGCGCCGCCGATCTCGAGCTGCTGGCCAGCTTCTGCCAGCGCTTTGATGCGATTGCGCTCTGCGACGAGGTCTGGGAGCATGTCGTGTTTGACGGGCACAATCATATCTCGATGATGTCGCGCCCCGGCATGCGCGAGCGCACGATCAAGATTTCCTCGGCTGGCAAGATCTTCTCGCTGACCGGCTGGAAAGTGGGGCTGGTGATGGCGGCGCCTGCGCTCATGCGCGTGCTGGCCAAGGCGCACCAGTTCCTGACCTTCACCACCCCGCCGAACCTGCAGGCGGCTGTCGCCTATGGGCTGGCCAAGGACCGCGCCTATTTCGACGGCATGCGGCGCGATTTCCAGCGTTCGCGCGATCGCTTCACTGACGGCCTGAAGGCGCTCGGCTTCAGCGTGCTGCCGAGCGCGGGAACTTATTTCGTCAATGTCGACATTGCACCGCTTGGCGAGACCGATGACATGGTCTTCTGCCAGCGGCTGGTGACGCAGCATGGCGTGGCCGCCATCCCGGTCAGCGCGTTTTATGCCGACCGGGCGGTGACGAACATCGTGCGCTTCTGCTTTGCCAAGCATGATGCGACGCTGGACGCAGCCCTTGAGCGACTGGCCAGCGTGAAGTCGTGACTACTTCGCGGCGATGACCGCGATCTCGACCGTGTAGGGCGCAGCCGCCAGCTTGGCCTCGACCGTGGCGCGGCCCGGTGTGTGGCCCTGCGGCACCCACTTGTCCCATTCGGCATTCATCTGCGCGAAGGTCGACATGTCGGACAGCCAGATGTTGACCATCAGCATCTTGGTCTTGTCGGTACCGGCTTGGCTCAGCAGATCGTCGATGATGGAAAGGATTTCGGCCGTCTGCTCTCCGACGGTCTTGCCGGCGGCCTTGTCGGCGACCTGACCCGCCAGATAGACGGTGTTGCCATGAATGACGGCCTTGGACATGCGCGGCCCGGTGCCGATGCGCGTGATGGACATGGTTGGAACTCCCTTTGGGCGTTGAAGGACTTGGGGACAGTGAAAAGGATGACAGGCGCGAGGTAGCTGTTTGGCCTTCACTGCACAAGCCGCGCCATCGTGGCCCCGCCCTGCGTCGTCAGCTCTTCCTGAGCCTCACCAGAGCGCGGCGAACCCGGCCCAGAGCACGCCATAGCGCGCCGCCTTGCCGATGCCGACCAGGAGCACGAAGCGCCAGAGGCGATAGCGCAAGGTGCCAGCGGCCACCGTCGCGATGTCGCCCACCACCGGCAGCCAGGAAAACAGCAGCAGCAGCCAGCCAAACCGCGTGAACTGCGCCTCGCCCTTGGCCAGTTGCTCAGGCGTGGGACGCAAGCGGACTGGCAGCCGGGCAATGCCGCCATCGGCAATGACCTTGCCCAGCCACCAATTGGCCACCGCACCTGCCGTATTGGCGACACTCGCCACGACAAACAGCGCCAGCGGCGGCGCAGACTTCGCCGCGAGCAGCGCCAGAAACACAGCCTCCGACTGCGCCGGAAAAATCGTGGCGGCGACAAAGGCGGTGATGGCCATGAGGCCGAGAGAGGAGAGGGTGGCGGGCATGGGGAAGATTAAGGATTTTTCGAGTGAACAGCTTAGTCTAGACTACACCTCACCACGATCATCTTCCTTGGCATCTTCAGCAGTGGCGGCAAGGGCTCGCGGAAGGGAACGCAACGGTCTTCCTGCGAAATGGTCTTCGATCCTGCCAACTACGGCCATGGCATCAGGTCCGCCTCCCGTCAGCTTGTCGGCATACCCTCTGCCG
>JAYWHQ010000079.1:0-5476 GCA_043777655.1 Allobosea sp.
GGCCTGGAACCGCAAGCGCAACCACCCGATTCCTGCCAGGTGGTTCCGCTAGCCAATGCAGGATTCTGTGCGGCACTTACCGGTTTGAACAGATTATCAACCCGGAACCCGTATTCTTCTCCGGTTGAAAGCCGGGTGGGACCTTTTGGACATGGCAGAGTGGATCTGGACAGCGGGCGCATTGATGGCTGTGCTGACAGCCATAGCGATTGTTGCAACGGTCGCCGCGCTGCTGTTGCTGCGCGACCATGGCCGCCTTGCAAGGCATGCCGCTGACCTCGCCCGCAGCCAGGAAGCCCTGAACGACCGGCTCTGGAAGGTCGCTGACAGCGAGGAGCATTTTCGCTCGCTGGTGGAGGCCCTGGGCGATGTGATCGTTCGCCGCAACACAACGGGCAAGATTCTCTACGCAAACGCCGCTTATGCCGCCTTGATGGGCGCGGAAGCTCAGGCGCTGATTGGCACCGACCGGCGTCTCGATAGCCGGCATTCTGGCGCGGTCGAGACGCGCGCTGATGGCGCACGAATGTTCGACGAATGCCTTTGGGCCGATGGCTCCGAACGCTGGATGTCCTGGGTCGAGACAGTCGTGCCGCAGCCCAATGGCGAACTGGCGATCCAGCGCATTGGCCGCGATGTGACCGCGCGGGTGGCGTCCGCCCGCGCGCTCGATGAGGCGCGCACCAAGGCCGAGGATGCCAGCGAGGCGAAATCGCGCTTTCTGGCAACAGTCAGCCATGAATTCCGCACGCCGCTGAACGGCATTCTGGGCATGGCCGACCTGCTTGATGACACCGGCCCGACGCAGGAGCAGGACACTTATGTGCGTGCGTTGCGCACCTCTGGCGAAGCGTTGCTGGCGCTCGTCGATGACATCCTCGACTTTGCCAAGGTGGAGGCCGGCAAGCTGGAGCTGGCTGAAGCCCCTTTCGATCTGCCGCTTCTGGTCGAAAGCGTGATCGAACTGATGGCGCCACGCGCGCAGGCGAAGGGCATCGAGCTTTCGGCCTGCATGGCTCCTGACCTGCCGTTGCGCGTGCTGGGCGATGCTGACCGGTTGCGCCAGGTGCTGCTCAACATTGTCGGCAATGCCGTCAAGTTCACCCAGCAGGGTGGCGTCGGTGTCACGCTGTCGCGCGCGGACGAGCAGATTCTGGTCGAGGTCAGTGATACGGGGCCCGGCATTGCTGCCGACCGGCTGGAGGCGATCTTCGAAGAGTTCGAACAGGCTGACAACAACGCCATGCCACACCCCGGCGGCACAGGGCTTGGCCTTGCGATTGTGCGGCGGTTGGTGACGCTGATGGGCGGCACGGTCAGCGTCGAAAGCCAGCCTGGCCATGGTGCCATTTTCAGGCTTGTACTGCCGCTCGTCACCCTTTCCAGTGAGGGCACCCAACCAGAGATGCCGGACTGGCGCGGGCGCAAGGTTCTGGTCATCTCCGGCATGCCATTCCTGCCGGGTCATCTGCAGCAGATGCTCCAGCTGACCGGTGCCAATGTTCTGCTGGCCAAAGATCAGGCAGAAGCGATGCCGTTGCTGGCGGCCAACCCGGATGCGATGGTGGCCCTGATCGATCATTCACTGGGGGCCAATGTTGCACGCGAACTGGCCAGGCGCGCCAGCGAGCAAGGCCGCATCCGCTCCATCATCCTGCTGTCGCCACAGGAACGGCGCAGTCTTGGCTCTCCGGCCAGCGCAGGCTTCGACGGATTTCTGGTCAAACCCCTGCGGGCGCGATCGCTCTACCAGCGGCTGGGCGGCACAGAGGCCACCCCGCTGGCCATGCGCGCGGCACCTGTCGCATCAACATCAGCCCCTGCTCCCAAGCTGCGGGTGCTCGTGGCCGAGGATAACGAGATCAACGCCCTTCTGATGACGCGCACGCTGGAGCGACTGGGCTGCCTGCCAGTCTGGGCGCGTGATGGGCGCGAGGCGCTCCTGCTGGCAGAAGCATCCCTGTCAGGCATGCAACCTGCCTTTGATCTGGTGCTGATGGACGTGCGCATGCCGGGGCTTGACGGCCTCTCGGCATCTCGGCTCATTCGCGCTGCCGAGCAGGCGGCAGGTGCATCAAGTCGGCTTACAATTCTGGCGGTCAGCGCCAATGTTGCCGAAACTGACCGCCGCGCAGCACTTGCAGCGGGGATGGACGATTGCCTCGGCAAGCCTTTGACCCGAGAAACTCTGAGCCGCTGGATCGATGACCTGGCCAAACTGCGCAATGTTGCATGAGCCAGACAAGCTTTCAGCAGGTGCTGTCACAATCATGACGTGATGCCGTCACACGAGTGTCAGGATTGCCGGAGTAGCTGGAAGTATGCAGGAGCCTTCCTGCTTGAGTCTCGAGCAGGACCGGACAGGCCCATGCGCTTTCGTCTTCCGCGACCATCTGATTTGCGCCCCATGCGCCGCCGGTCCATGACAGACCACATGCAGATCGTCAGCCAGCTTGTTTCAGGCATAAAGCCTTTCATGCCGCGCCGCAGCCTCGCTGTGCTCGGGCGGAAAGTGCCGGGCCTCTCGGGCAGCCTTGGCCGCTCTGGTTCGCTCGAAGTGCGGCTTGCAGTGAGCGAGCGCGACATTCGCCGGGCACAACGCCTGCGTTATCGCGTGTTTTACGAAGAGATGGCAGCGGTGCCCGATGCAATGCAGCGGATGCTGCGCCGCGATGCCGACCGGTTCGATGCCATCTGCGATCATCTGCTGGTGATCGACCACGATGCACGCGGGCGCTTTGGCGGGCGCAGGCCGCAAGTTGTCGGCACCTATCGCCTGTTGCGGCAGGACGTGGCGCTTCGCCATGGCGGGTTCTACACACAGGATGAGTTCGACATTGCGCCACTGCTGGCACGCCATGCCGGCTCCCACTTTCTGGAGCTCGGCCGCTCCTGCGTGCTGGAGCCCTACCGCACCAAGAAGACGGTCGAGTTGCTCTGGCATGGCATCTGGGCCTACGTCCGCCATCACCGGATCGATGTGATGTTTGGCTGTGCCAGCCTGTCGGGCATTTGCCCGGATGAGCACGCGCTGGCGCTCTCCTTTCTCAGCCGCAATGCGATGGCTGAGGGGGAATGGAGCGCGCGTGCGGCCGCCCATCGCCATGTGCCGATGGAGCGGATGCCGGATGCATTGATCGAGCCAAAGGCTGCCCTGCGCATGCTGCCGCCCCTGGTGAAAGCCTATCTTCGGCTTGGCGCCCGCTTCGGCGATGGCGCTGTGATTGACCGGCAGTTCGGCACGATTGACGTGATGGTGATCCTGCCCGTCAGCGCGATCGATCCGCGCTATGTCAGCCATTTCGGCCATGAGGGCGAGCGTTACGCGGCCTGATCCTCAGTGGCCAGAATGTCGGCCAGCCCCTCGCGATAGCTCGGAAAGTGCGGCTGCCAGCCCAGCGCTGCCCTTGTCAGCGAATTGGAAACACGCTTGTTTTCGCCATAGAAGCTACGCGCCATGGGTGACAGGGTGGCTGTCTCGAAATCCTGCTCCGGCGGCGGCGCCACACCCAGAAGGTCAGCCGCAAAAGTCACGACGTCCTGCGGAGGAGCCGGTTCGTTGTCGGTGATGTTGAAGACATGGCGTCCGGGCAGGCGCTGACTGGCCATTGCAGCGGCCAGCGTCGCATCGGCAATATCGCCAACATGGATGCGGTTGAACACCTGGCCGGGTTTCACAAGGCGTTTGGCGCTGCCGTCGCGCAGGCTGTCGAGCGCGCTGCGGCCGGGGCCGTAGATGCCCGGCAGGCGCAAGAGGTGCAGCGCGGCGCCCGTGGCTTCGCTGATGCGCGCCCAGCCTTCTTCAGCGAGCAGCCTTGCCTGCCCGCGCGCGTTGGCGGGTTGGCAAGCTGTGGTTTCGTCCACCCAGCCGCCCCTTGCGTCGCCATAGACGGCAATGGTCGACCAATAGCCAATCCAGCGCAGATGCTGATGTCTTGCCAGCTCACACCCAAGTGCTGCCAGCACCGGGTCGCCCTGTTCGCCCGGCGGCGTGGAGATCAGGATATGTGTGGCGTCGGCCATTGCACGGGCAACCACCTCATTGCTGCCACCGGGCCAGATGATGGTGTCATGGCCCGCTTCACGAAGTCGTCTGGCTTTTTCACTGCTGCGGACAGTCCCTGTGATGCTGGCAAAGGAACTCCTGTGGCGTGTCACGAAGCGGGTCGCACTGTAGCCCAGGCCAAACACAAGCAGCCTCATGACGCGGTATCCTTCCAACCTGTCGCAGCCGTCCATTCCTGCAGCACTCCTGCATCGCGTTCCGTCAAGCTCAGATGTGCCTCTGCGCCCAGACGATTGTCATCGAGCTGCGCCAAGGCCCAGATCGCCATGGCGCGGACCAGCGGCGAGGCATCGCGCAGCCGAGCGACTGCAACCTCAACCAGCGCGGCATCTCCGCTGTTGCCAATGGCGATCATGACATTGCGCACAAAGCGATCACGGCCTGTGCGCTTGACCGGCGTGTCGGCAAAGAGCTTTCGGAAAGCCGCATCATCGAGCGCTGCCAGCTCAGCCAAGGGCAATCCGGCCAGCTCCGGACGAAGTCCAAGCCGTGTCTCGTTCGCAGCCTCGGCAAACTTGTTCCATGGGCAAACAGCCAGGCAGTCATCGCAGCCGAAGATGCGGTTGCCGATGGCTGCGCGCCATTGCGCCTCGATATGGCCCACATGCTCGATGGTGAGATAGGCAATACAACGGCGCGAGTCGAGCTGGTAGGGCGCGGGGAAGGCATCGGTCGGGCAGATGTCGAGGCAGCGCGTGCAGCTGCCGCAATGATCGGTCTCAGGGGCGTCGGGTGGCAGTTCGGCGGTGGTGTAGATCGCCCCGAGAAACAGCCAGGAGCCATGCGCGCGCGCGACCAGGACCGTGTGCTTGCCTTGCCAGCCAAGCCCGGCAGCCGCAGCCAGCGGCTTTTCCATCACGGGCGCCGTGTCGACAAACACTTTCACATCCACACCACCGCGCGCTGCCAGCAGGCCCGCGACCGACTTCAGCCGACCCTTGATGACGTCGTGGTAATCGCGTCGCTGGGCATAGACCGAGATCGCGCCCTCGCTGGTTTTCAGCAGCGCCTCCAGCGGGTCACAGTCTGGCGCATAGCTCGTGCCCAGCATGATGATGGAGCGCACTTGCGGCCAGAGCGCAGACGGTGCGCCACGCTGCCCTGCCCGCTCGCCCATCCAGCCCATTGTGCCTTGATGGCCGGCAGCCAGCCATTCCTGCAGCCGGCTTTCCGCTTCGGGAATCGCATCGGGCGTCGTCACGCGCGCGACGGCAAAGCCCTCCACGGCCGCGCGCGCCAGAACAGCAGCTTTCAGTTCTGCGCCACTCAGAAGTCCAGATTGGCGTAATGGTCCGCCGGTGCCATGCCGGGGATCCGGTCGGCCAGCAGCGTCCGGAAGCTCGGGCGGGACTTGATCTTCGCGTACCATGCGCGCGCCGCCTCGTTCTCGTTCCACGGCACATCGCCCAG
>JAYWHQ010000080.1:0-5467 GCA_043777655.1 Allobosea sp.
AGGCGACCACGGCATGAAACGCCGGAACATCGCGCACGACATGGTCGGAGGCCAGCACCAGCACCAGCTGGTCGGGAACCGACAGCGACATCTGAACAGCGCCTGCAATGATGGCGGGGCCTGAATCGCGCGCCACAGGCTCCAGCAGCAGATCAGCCTTGATGCCGATCTCGGCGAGTTGCCGCTCGACCATGAAACGATGCTGGCGGTTGGTGACCACGAGCGGACGACCGAACAGCGCCGGGTCTGCCACGCGCAGCATCGTGTCCTGAAAGGTCGAGTGCCGGCCGATCAGCGGCGCAAACTGCTTGGGGAACGCCTCGCGCGACTGCGGCCAGAGCCGCGTGCCCGAGCCTCCGCACATGATGAGCGGCCTGATCTTCATCCCTGCGAACCCCACGCGAATCGGCTTGCCAAACTGCCAGAGCGGTGCGGCGAAGGGCCTCCAGCGTCAAGCAGAACCCGGCATCGTGGTTACTGGCAAGAGCCCGCTCACGGTTTGGGGGCGGCAGGCATCTCCGGCCGCACGGGGTTGGCCGTAAAGCCGCGGAACATCATGTCAGGCGAAGAGGTGTTGTGCTGGGAATGGGTGGTGCGGCCCATCCAGATGTCGGTCGCCTTGCCGCCCTTGAACGGCATCAGATGCTCCTCGCGCCAGCCCTTGGCGCCAGGCTCGCGCACGGCGATGCGGGCCACATCATTGTTGAACTCGGTCACATACATCGAGCGGAGCGCCGCGAAGGCCTTGCCGCCGCCAACAGGTTTGTCGAGCACGGCGTCCAGCACCATGCGGTTCTCGTCGATCACCTCCAGCTTCAGCGAGCCGTTCGAGCCATCCTTGAAGACCATGTCGAAAGTCAGCGTCTTGGGGTCAAACGCGATCTCGCGGATGTTGACCACGGGGCGGCCCTCGTCCGTGATCGGCCCGAACAGGAAGGACGAGCCATAGGCCGAAAAGCCCAGATGCGCCGGCGGCATCGGGCGGGCGCGCCAGTAGCCATCCTGCGGATAGACCACGAGCACCTCGTAGGACTTGTCCTTGCCCAGCCGCCAGAGCTGCACGAGATGCAGGCCCTTTTCCACCCGGTCACCCACGCGGAACGTGGTGTCAGCCGGGCGCCAGAACGTCGGGAAGGTGTAGCCCACCAGCCAGTATTCGATGCTCTCGTAGAAGGTGATGCGGCGCGGCGGCACGGGCGCGGCAAAGACGGGGTCGCCCGTCATGTCGCAAGCTGTCCAGTCCGCCTCCCAATTGTCCTTTACCAGCCCGGAAATATAGGCCGGATGCGCCGCCTCGATGCGGAAACGCCGCACGTCGGGAGAGGCGAGCTTGATGGTGACATTGTCCTTCTCGGCGCAGAGCACCGGCTCGGACTCGTTGCGCACCTCGACAGGTATCGTCGCCGATGCCGCAGGCTTTGGCGGCTGGGGCGCGGTCGCCTGCGCCAGCGCCCCGGAAGCGAATCCGGCTGCGAGTGTGAAAGCGCCAGCGGCGAAAAGACTGCGGATCATCAAAAACCACCTGTGAGGTTTGGGCCAGAACTCGGGCTTGCATTCAGGCTTGCAGCAGCGCGTAGACATCGCCGGAATTGGCGCTGTGCGGCAGATCGAGCAGATAGCGCTTCATGCTGTCGACGTCGACTGCCGCATCAAAACGGAACTGCTGGCTTTCCCCCAGAGCCACGTTGAAGCGATAGGCCCCCAGCGCCATCAACCGCGCGAGACAGGCCAGTGCCACATCCCGCTCGATTGTGGTGAACTCGAAAGACAGCACTGGCACGGCCCGGCTCAGCCCTGAAAGCACATGCGCCTCGAACCCTTCCACATCGATCTTGATGAAGGCAGGCCCGCCATGGGTGGCAATCAGCGCATCCAGCGTGGTCGAGGGCACGACGAGTTCATGATCCCAGACTTGCCCCTCCCACCCACCGGCGCCGGCAGCAGCTGTGACAAACGCGTCGGACACGGTGGAAACGGTCGGGTTGGCGCTGTTGATCTTCAGCGTCACCTCACCAACCGCATCGCCACAAGCGGCTTTCAGCAGTGTGACTTCGGGGTCGCGGCCATGGATCAGCTGCAGCGCACGCGCCGGACCGGGCTGCGGCTCCAGCGCGACAACCCGCGCCCCAAGGCGACGGAAGGACGAGATGCGGTCGCCGACATGCGAGCCGATGTCGAAGGCCAGATCGCCAGCTTTGAGAAAGCGGGAGTGCAGCGCATCCATCGCCGCGTTGCGGGCCGGGTCGCCATGATAGATCCGCAGCGAGCGCGAAACGGCGCGGGCCGTGCCGGGCAGCAGCCTCATGATCTGGCGCTCGCCTGAACCGCCACCAGTTCCGGCGGCGCGGCGAAATCCTCCGGAATGCCGCAGAGCCCCACGCGCCGGAACCAGCGCCCCAGCGCGGGCGAGGCCGTGACCATCGCAAACGGGATCGCCAGCAGATAGCCCGCCGTCAGCGGCAGCGACCAGATCAGGATTTTCGGCGAAAGCCAAAGCAAGGTGCCGAAGATGTAAACGGCAAACAGCAGGTGCGGCCACAAGCCCGCGAAGGCGGTCGAGAACGAGAGCGCATGCGCATCACGCGCCTGCCCGTTCCAGCCGATGCGCACCTTGCCGAAGGCGAGGCCCACCATGAAGATCGTGGTGCGGAACGAGGAGACTGCGCCTTGCAGAAAGGCGAAAACCAGCTCGATGGCCGCCGAAATCAGGAACTTCACCGTGCCGCCGTAGCGCGCCGTGCCGCCCTTGGTGAGCAGGATGTCAGCCAACCCGGCAATCTTGGGCGAGAGATACATCACGAAGAACGCGATGTAGAGAAATGCCGCCAGACCGGACGGATAACCGGCAATGCCGCGATCCTCGATCACTTTCAGCGGCAACAGCGCAATCATCAGCGTCCAGGCCGGCAGGCCGACAAACATCAGGATCGCCCAGATCAGCTGGAAGCGGCTCATGGCCTTCAGGCCCGGCAGCAGTTTGTCGCCGGAGAGGTCCAGCAGCTTCACATATTGCAGATTGCCAAGGCACCAGCGCAGGTCCCGCTTGGCGAATTCGAGCATGGTCGGCGGGTTTTCTTCCCAGCTGCCATTCTCGTCCGGCAGCACGCGCACCTCATATCCGGCGCGGCGCATCAGCGTCGCCTCGACCTGGTCATGGCTCATGACGGCGCCACCCAGCGGCGCGCCGCCGGGCAACATCGGCAGGTGGCACTCGTCGCGGAAAGGCTGGATGCGGACCATGGCGTTGTGCCCCCAGAACGGGCCACATTCGCCGATCCACCAGGCCGAGCCCATCGTGTAGGCGCGCATGCCATGGCGCATGCCGAACTGGAAGATGCGGGCAAAGGCAGAGTCGGACGGCATGCCGACGACGAGGCTCTGCAGGATGCCGAGCTTTGGATAGGCCTCCATCATGCGCGCCAGCTTGATGATCGCCTCGCCCGACATGATGCTGTCAGCATCCAGCGGCAGCATCAGCTCGTAACGGTCGCCCCAGCGTTCGCAGAAATCGCGCACATTGCCGGCCTTGAAGCCGACATTGTCGGTGCGGCGGCGATAGACCAGCCGCGACGGGTCGCCGATCTCGGCGGCAAAGGCATCAGCCAGCCGCTGCTCGGTGGCGCCGACATCCTCCACATTCGTGTCCGACAGCACGAAATAGTCGAACTGCGCGCCCTCGCCGGTCGCGTCCACGCTGGCCTTGATGATGCGCAGCCGGGCAAAGGCGCGCTCCGGATCCTCGTTGCGCAGTGTCATCAGGATGGCGGTGCGCTTGGTCAGGGGCGTGTGCGCTTCACCCGCCGCGGCAAAGGGCGCAACGCGCGTCAGCCCATCCTTGACGCCATGCAGCAGCCAGAGGCCAAGCACTGCGTTCCAGAAGCCGAGCACGGTCCAGGGCGCACCAAACATGAAGGCGACAAAGATCACCATGTCAGCCAGGGTCCAGCCGCCCGCGCCCAGCACCTTGGAGAGCCCGAACAGCATGGCTGCATAGGTTGCAAGGTTCAGGGCCAGCACCAGCAGACGCCGGCCGCGCAGATCAGCAACAGATTGTAACCCGGCTGGCGTCATCGCAGCATCGGCAGGCGTGGTTGCAGCATCAGGAAAGGCGTTCTGGGCAGGGCGCGGGTTCATGAGGGAGCAGTCTCGCAGACGGGCGGCAGGAACAACAGACAACAATAACTCTTCGGCATTTTGCCAAATTCACTTGCAGCAAGCCGTCTGGCACCGCAAATGAACACCACACACGTGGGGCGGACCAGCCGAATGACCAGATCCACCAGCAATATGGCGCTCTGGTATGTGCGCGCGGGTGAATGCGCGCTGAACGAGGCCACAATTGCCGCGCCCGGCCCGGAAGATTGCAGCCTCCGCATGCTCTGGAGCGGCATCAGCCGGGGCACCGAGCGGCTGATCTTCAATGGTCGTGTGCCGATATCCGAGCAGACGCGCATGCGCTGCCCCGCGCAGGAGGGAGATTTCCCCTTCCCCGTCAAATACGGCTATTGCGCGGTCGGCGAGGTCGAGGCCGGGCCGGACCATCTCAAGGGCAGAACCGTCTTCACGCTGCACCCGCATCAGCAGCGCTTTGTCGCACCCGCCGCGATGCTCACCGTCATTCCAGACAACATTCCCGCTCGCCGCGCCACATTGGCCGCCAACATGGAGACCGCGCTGAACGCCCATTGGGATGCAGGTTCCGGACCAGGCGACAGGATCGTGGTTGTCGGCGGCGGCGTGCTTGGCCTGCTGGTGGCCTGGCTTGCGGCCCGGATGCCGGGCGCCGATGTCACGCTGGTCGATGTCGATCCGTCGCGTGCGGCCCTGGCAGCCTCCTTGGGCTGCGCTTTTGCGACGCCAGACCACGCCCCGAAAGATGCCGACATTGTCTTCCATGCCAGCGCCTCGGCAGCGGGCCTGAAGACCGCCATCTCTGCTGCCGGGTTCGAGGGCCGCATTGTCGAGCTCAGCTGGTATGGCGAGGGCGATGTGGCCGCCCCGCTTGGCGGCACGTTTCATGCCAGCCGCCTGCAACTCATCTCCTCGCAGGTGGGTCACGTATCGCCCAGTCGCCGCGCGCGCTGGAGCTATGGCCGACGCCTCGCCATGGCGCTGAAGCTGCTGGCCGACGACCGGCTGGATGCGCTCATCACCGAAGAGATCGCCTTTGCTGACGCACCAAAGCTGCTGCCAGCCCTTTTTGCGCCCGGCAGCAGCGGCCTGACCGCCGTCTTGCGCTATTGAGCGCACACCCCAGATTGATCTGCCACCAACAAGGAGCCACCCCATGTTTTCCGTTGAAGTCCGTGACCGCATCATGATCGGCCATTCCCTGCCCGATCCCTTCTTCGGCCCGGCGCAGAACATGCACGGCGCAACCTTCGTGGTCGATGTCGCGTTCTTTCGCGAGACAATGACGAAACAGAACGTCGTGGTCGACATCGGCGCCGCACATCAAGTGCGGCGC
>JAYWHQ010000081.1:0-5467 GCA_043777655.1 Allobosea sp.
GCACAGGCCGTTGAAGCTGCTCATTTTCCCTTGCAGCGCTGGGCCAGAAGCGCTCGAAAATCCGTCAGATCCGAATCGATGCTCGGCAGGCGCCGCGCCTTGATCTCGGGTCGCGCACAGCGGGCATAGACCGCGCGTGCATTGGTCAATGAGCCGACATGAGCGCGCCAGGCCTGGCATTGCTGGGCCAAAGGCTGCGATGCCGCAGCCTCCAGCTTGCGTGGCGCACTGCCGAGCACGCCGTCAGCCTGAAACACATCGCGTGCACAGACATCGGGGAACTGCTGGGCAGATGCCGGGTTCATGGCGGCAAGCACTGCCACAAGCGCCAACGCAACTGTGAGCGTCCTCATCCGAGGTTCAGCTCCTTGAAGAAGTCATTGCCCTTGTCATCAATGACGATGAAGGCCGGAAAATTCTCGACCTCGATCTTCCAGATCGCCTCCATGCCAAGCTCTGGATATTCCAGCACCTCGACATGGCGGATGCAATCCTGCGCCAGCCGGGCGGCTGGCCCGCCGATCGAGCCAAGATAGAAGCCGCCATGGGCCTTGCAGGCCTCGCGCACGGCAGTTGAGCGGTTGCCCTTGGCCAGCATCACCAGCGAGCCACCAAACGCCTGGAACTGGTCGACATAGGAGTCCATCCGTCCCGCCGTGGTGGGGCCGAACGCACCCGACGGCATGCCTTGGGGTGTCTTGGCCGGGCCCGCATAATAGACCGGGTGATTCTTGAAGGATTCGGGCATGCCCTCGCCCTTCTCCAGCCGCTCGCGCACCTTGGCATGGGCCAGATCGCGCGCCACGATGATGGTGCCGTTGAGTGACAGCCGGGTCTTGACCGGGTGCTTCGACAAGGTCGCCAGGATGTCGGCCATCGGCTGGTTCAGGTTGATCTCGACAACCGCGCCGCCAAGGGTCGTCTCGTCGATATCGGGCATGTATTTCGCCGGGTTGCGCTCCAGCTCCTCGAGAAACACGCCGTCCTTGGTGATCTTGCCCATGGCCTGCCGGTCCGCCGAGCAGGAGACGCCGAGGCCAATCGGAAGCGAGGCGCCATGGCGCGGCAGGCGGATGACGCGCACGTCATGGCAGAAATACTTGCCGCCAAACTGTGCGCCGACGCCCAGCGCCTGCGTCAGCTTGTGGACCTCCGCCTCCATGGCCAGGTCGCGGAAGGCATGGCCGGCTTCCGATCCTTCTGTCGGCAGCCCGTCGAGATAGCGGGTCGAGGCCAGCTTCACCGTCTTCATCGTCTGCTCGGCGGAAGTGCCGCCAATCACGATGGCCAGATGATAGGGCGGGCAGGCGGAAGTGCCCAGCGTCAGGATCTTCTCTTTCAGGAAAGCCATCATCCGGTCATGTGTCAGCACCGAAGGCGTCGCCTGATAGAGGAATGACTTGTTGGCCGAGCCGCCACCCTTGGCGACGAACATGAACTTGTAGGCATCCTCGCCCTCGGCATAGATCTCGATCTGTGCAGGCAGGTTGGTCTTGGTGTTGCGCTCCTCGAACATCGAAATGGGCGCCAGCTGCGAATAGCGCAGGTTCTTCTTGAAATAGGCGTCGAGAATACCCTCGCCAATGGCCGATTCATCCTGTCCGTCGGTCCAGACGCTGCGGCCACGCTTGCCCATCACGATGGCGGTGCCGGTGTCCTGGCACATGGGCAGAACGCCGCCCGCTGCGATATTGGCATTCTTCAAAAGGTCAAAGGCGACGAACTTGTCGTTGGATGTCGCCTCGGGATCCTCGAGGATCGCGGCCAGCTGCTTCAGGTGACCGGGGCGCAGCAGGTGATTGATGTCGATGAAGGCCTGCTCGGCCAGATGCCGGATGGCCTCGCGGTCAACATGCAGAAGCGTGCGGCCATTCACGGTTTCCGTGCGCACGCCCTCCGAAGTCAGCTTGCGATAGGGTGTGGTGTCGCCTGAAAGCGGAAAAAGCTCGGTATGCACATAGGCCATGGTCAGACAGGCTCCGGACAGAGTGAAGTCCTTCGTCCATAAGCACGAACCAGGCCTGTCGTCACGCGGCCTGTGCAGCGCTTTCGGTCAGGATGCCGTAAATTGCGGCAGCGTCATGGGCGGCGCGCACGCGCTCAAGCATGCCAGGCTCGCGCAGAACGCGGGCGACGCGGGCCAGCGCCTTGAGGTGGTCGGCGCCAGCGCCTTCCGGGGCGATCAGCACGAAGAGAATATCGACAGGCTGGCCATCCAGCGCCTCGAAATCGACTGGCTTTTCCATGCGCGCGAACAAGCCGGACAGCCGGGTTGCGCCCGATACACGGCCATGGGGAATGGCAATGCCTTCGCCGATCCCGGTCGAACCCAGCCGCTCGCGCTGCAGCAGCGTCTCGAACAGCTCGCGCTCAGGCAAGCCCATCAAAACGGCAGCATGTTGCGCCAGCTCCTGAAGGGTCTGCTTCTTGCTGTTGGCCCGCAAGGGCGAAAGAACGCCCTGTGGCCGCAAAAGATCAGTCAGCATCATTGGAACGCTCGTCCTCCGGAACGGCCATGCATGACATGTGCCAAGGATCAAAGCCCCGGCCCAGTCGAAGGCGCCTACATGCCATGCTCGGTTTTCAAGCCAAGGTGGCGGGTGGATCAATCCACCCGATATTCCCATCGCGACGCCGGTAGACCACATTCATGCGTCCACTACCAGCATTTCGGAACACGATTACCGGCGCGCCGGTCATGTCGAGCTCGGCGACGGCGTCGCTGACCGAAAATTCATGCAGGCCGCGGGTCGATTCGGCCACGATGACCGGATGGTGCCCGTTCATCTGCGGTTCTTCCTCAAGGTCCGGATCCGGCGTCTCGATGACATAGGCCGGCACCTCGATCAGAGCGCGCCTCGCCTGAGCCCCGCCGGAGTGATCCTTGAGGCGGCGCTTGTAGCGGCGCAGGCGCTTCTCGATCCGCTCCGCCATCCGCTCCAGGCTGGCATAGGCATCATGCGCCGTGCCGGAGGCTTCCAGTGTGATGCCGGAGGACAGATGCAGCACGCCATCGGTCTTGAACCCGGTGCCATCGCGCGCAACCGTGACATGGCCCTGCACACCGCCTTCGTAATACTTGCCAAGCGCGGCAACCACACGCTGCTCGGCCTTTTGCCGCAAGGATTCTCCTACATCGAGATTTTTTCCCGAGATGCGCAGGCTCATGGCTGCTTCCTCTCCTGTCGTCCGGGCGAGAACCGCCCTCACCGCTGAGGTAAGGACGGCAGCAAGCGTAAGTCAATGACTTGACAAACCGGGATCAGCGGCGGCTCGCCCGCGTTGGCTGCTTCAGACGCCGCCGCTCCATCGAGGAGGGAATTCGCAGTGATTCCCGGTATTTCGCCACCGTTCTGCGGGCAATATCGACACCTGAACCCTTTAGCCGCTCAACAATTGCATCATCTGACAGCACATCGTCAGAACTCTCGCTTTCGATCATCTGCTTGATGCGGAAGCGCACCGCTTCTGCCGAGTGGGCCTCGCCATAGCCGGTTGAGTTGATCGATGCCGAGAAGAAGTATTTCATCTCGAACAGACCGCGTGCGCAGGTGAGATACTTGTTGGAGGTCACGCGCGAAACGGTTGATTCGTGCATGCCAATGGCATCCGCGATGGTTTTCAGGTTGAGCGGCCGCAAATGCTCGACACCGTTGGCAAAAAAACCATCCTGCTGCCGGGTGATCTCACTGGCAACTTTCAGGATCGTGCGTGCCCTCTGTTCGAGGCTGCGGGTCAGCCAGTTGGCTGTCTGCAGGCATTCGGCAATGAAGGCCTTGTCCTCATCGCTGCGCGCGGTCTTGTTCACGCGGGCATGATAGGTCTGGTTGACCAGCACCCGGGGCAGGGTTTCGGGGTTGAGATCAACCAGCCATGATCCATCGGGAGCCGCCCGGATGAACACATCCGGCACGACCGTCTCTGCCGCAGTGCCACCAAAGGCCCGGCCTGGCTTCGGATCAAGCCTGCGGATTTCAGCCACCATCTCGGTCATGTCTTCGTCGTCGACCCCGCACAGGCGTCGCAATGCGGCAAAGTCACGCTTGGCCAGCAAAGGCAGATTGGCCAGCAGCGCCTGCATGGCGGGATCATAGCGATCCTGCTCGCGCAGCTGGATGGCGAGGCATTCCGCCAGGTTGCGCGCGCCGATCCCGGCAGGCTCGAAACTCTGGACAATGCCCAGCACGCGCAGCACGCGCGTCTCGGACACACCCAGCCTTTGCGCCATCTCGTCCAGCGCCTCCGTCAGATAGCCGGCCTCGTCGATACCGTCGATCAGATGGCGGCCGATCAGCCGGTCAACCGGGTTGGTGACGGCGAGGTCAAGTTGTGATTCCAGATGGTCATGCAGGGAAACATCACATGTCAGCGAGGCCTCGAAACCCTCCGGCCCATCTTCGAAAGAGCCGCCCGTGCTGCCATAGCTGCCACCACTGACCGGCAGGGTCTCGGCACCTTGCGTCTCCAGCCGGGCCACCTGTGGCTGCTCGCTCTGGAAGACATTGTCGAGGCCAGTGCCGAGCCTGTCCTCGATGCTCTCGCGACTGGTCGCCAACTCGCTCTCTAGCCAGGACTCCTCGCCTGCGGCAACGGCGGGCGCATCGTCATCACCGCGCCGCGCATCGTCCTCGCCCCGGTCAGGTCGATCCTCGTCGCGCTCCAGCAGCGGGTTGCGCTCCAGCTCGCCTTCGACAAAGGCGTGCAGCTCGAGATGGGACAGCTGCAGGAGCTTGATCGCCTGCAGGAGCTGCGGCGTCATCACCAGGGACTGGCCCTGGCGCAGCTCCATGCGCGGCATCATCGCCATCGCGGCCCATTCTCCCGTCAAGCGCAGCCGGAACGGCACGCTTCTTGCCTTGAGGAGAATAGAGGTGCGGCTGACTCAGGTCAAAGTGAAACATGCAAGACGCTTGCCAGCCAGTTAAAGCGAGACGCTTGCCAGCCCGTTAAACCAAGACACTTGCCAATCGCTGAAAGGGCGTCAGGGATCAGAGTCGGAAATCTTCGCCCAGATAGACGCGGCGCACATCGGCATTGGCGATGATCTCGGAAGGCGTGCCTTCTGTCAGCACCCGGCCGGAATGGATGATATAGGCGCGGTCCACCAGCCCGAGCGTCTCACGCACGTTGTGATCGGTGATGAGCACGCCGATGCCGCGATTGGTCAATTGCCGCACCAGCGCCTGAATGTCGCCGACCGCGATCGGGTCGATACCGGCAAACGGCTCATCCAGCAGCACGAAGGAGGGGCGGCCTGCCAGCGCGCGCGCGATTTCGCAACGCCGCCGCTCGCCGCCGGACAGGGCAATGGAAGGCACCTTGCGCAGCCGGGCGATGCTGAACTCCTCAAGCAACTCGTCAAGCTCGCGCTCGCGCGCCTTGCGGTCGGGTTGCACCACTTCCAGCACGGCGCGGATGTTGTCCTCGACATTCAGCCCGCGAAAGATCGAGGCTTCCTGCGGCAGAT
>JAYWHQ010000082.1:0-5459 GCA_043777655.1 Allobosea sp.
GGGCCGGAGCCGATCTGGCGCTGGCCCCAGGCGGAATCATAGTCCTTGCCGCCGCGTGTGTCGCGCACGAGGCTCATCACATGGCGGAACTTGCCCGGATGATGCGTCAGCAGCCAGTCTTGCATCAGGTCGCGCACCTCCAGCGGCAGGCGCAGCAGCACATAGCCCGCCTCGCGCGCGCCAGCGGCATAGGCTGCATCCAGAATGCGCTCGATCTCGGCATCGTTGATGGCCGGGATCAGCGGCGCGACCAGCACGGTGACAGGAATACCAGCCTCGCTCAGGCGACGGATCGTTTCCAGCCGTTTGGCGGGGGAGGCGGCGCGCGGCTCCATCGAGCGGGCGAGCTTGGGGTCCAGCGTCGTCAGCGAAATCGCCACCTTCGCCAGCCCGTCAGCCGCCATCGGCGCCAGAATGTCGATGTCGCGCGAGATCAGCGCCGATTTGGTGACGATGCCGACCGGATGCCGAAAACGTGCCAGCACTTCCAGCAGCCCGCGCATGAGGCGCAGCTTGCGCTCGATGGGTTGATAGGCATCGGTGTTGGTGCCAATCGCCATGGTGCGCGGCTTGTAGCCCGCCACGGAAAGCTCTTTCTCCAGCAGCAGGGCGGCATCGGGCTTGGCGGTGAGTTTCGTCTCGAAGTCCAGCCCCGGCGAGAGGCCGAGATAGGCATGGCTGGGCCGCGCGAAACAATAGACGCAGCCATGCTCGCAGCCACGATAGGGATTGATCGAGCGGTCAAACGAGATGTCGGGCGACTCATTGCGCGTGATGATGGTGCGCGGCTTCTCGATGGCGATCTCGGTCTTGAAGGCAGGCAGTTCGCCCAGCGAGCCCCAGCCATCATCTTCGTTGATGCGTTCCAGCGGCTCGAAGCGCCCGCCGGGATTGATCGTCGCGCCGCGCCCGCGCCGCCGCTCGGGGTCAATCCGGTGGCCTGCCATGGCCAGTGGGTCACGCGGCAGTGTCTGACCTGCGGCAGAGCGGATGGCGGCGGTCGACTTTGGCTGAATGTTCGCGATTGCCATGTTGTTCACTCCTGCCGTGACTCACCCCGACGGGATGAAGGTGACGCAGGAATTGAAACAAAACAAGAACAAAATTACACCCGCTTCAACCGCGTTCTGAGAAGCGGGAGCAGTGTTCTTACAAAAGTGGAACAAATGTCAGCGCAGCGATGGCCAGAAAGATGATCCAGGCATGGTGACGGCCACGGCCAATCAGCAGCGTCAGCATGCCCTGCAGGAAGAACAGAACACCAATGATGGCCAGCGTGCGGGTGGCTGATCTATCAAGCGGCCCGAAAGCGAGCGCAACCAGAACCGCGCCAATACCAACCCAGACCAACGAGGTCAGATGCCAGGCGTAGCGCAGGACGTTGCCCGCGAAGCGGCTGTCCAGCGGTGCCGCGCGGCGTTCTGGTGCCAGCAGCGGACCAATCAGCTTACGTTCGCCCAGCACCGAATGGACCGCGCTGACGAAAACACACAGGATGGCGGCCAGGAGCAGGGTTGGGTGGACCATGCGTGCAGTTTCCGGTTGACGATCTTCATGCCTGCAAAGGGCATGACGCCAAAACAGTTTACAACTAAACTGCCTCAAATCAAGGCTTTGAAGCCTTTGTGTGCTGGCTTATGACGCGCCATGCTTGCCGCCATCATTCGCTGCCAAGGCTCTTCAGAGGCGCTTGCCGCCACGATATCGGCCTTGATTCCGGCTGTCGCCGAGGGTTTTCTGGGCCATGCGGTGATTGTCGGAGCCAAGCCCGATTCGGCCGTCGAGAAGCTGGCGGATGCGACAGGTGCTTCTCTCGTCATCGCTGCGCTGGCAGAGAGCTGGCAAGCGGGCGCGAGGGCTGCGCGGGGCGACTGGCTGCTTTTGCTCGATGCCGGCGACATGCCAAGGCTGGACTGGGCGCGCCATGTCGAGCGTCATCTGATTGCCTCGGGCGGGCAAGCCGCGCTGATGGCGCGCGATGGGATCTGGCCCGGCCTGTCAGAGCGGGTGGCCGTGATGCTTGGCAGCGCGGCCTTGCGTCCCGGGCTTCTCGCCAGCGCGCGCGAGGTCAAGGCCGGCAAGCTCGATTCATCGCCCAGACGCCTGCCTGTCAGCCGCGAGCGGGCGCGGGTCTGAGCGCGTCTCCTCCCGTCCTTGGAGTCAGCCAGTCTTGGAGTCAGCCAGCCTTGGAGTCAGCCGGCCTTGGCTTTCGACCGCTTCAGGTGCTCATCCAGCCGGGGCATGATCTCGACAAAATTGCAGGGCCGATGGCGATAATCGAGTTGGAGGGAGAGAATGCCGTCCCATGCATCGCGGCAGGCGCCGGGTGATCCCGGCACGGCAAAGATGAAAGTTGCACCAGCCACACCTGCCGTCGCGCGCGACTGGATGGTCGATGTGCCGATCTTGGCGGCCGAAATCTGGTGGAACATGAAGGAGAAGCCATCCATGCGCTTTTCGAACAGCGGCTCCAGCGCCTCCGGCGACACATCGCGGCCGGTGAAGCCGGTGCCGCCCGTGGTGATGATGGCGTCAATGGCCGGATTGGCAATCCACAGCCTCACCTGCGCCCGGATAGCCTCGACATCATCGCTGACAATGGTGCGCGCCGCCAGTCTGTGACCAGCCTGCGTGATGCGCTCGGTAAGCAAATCGCCAGATTTGTCATCGCTGGTCTGGCGCGTGTCGGAGATCGTCAGCACGGCGATGCCGATGGCCACGAAAGGGCGGGTTTCATCGATGCGGGACATGGGCTTTTCGTTCTCTCCTGAATGCCATGACGGCACTAACGAACCGGTAACCGACTATCGCGGTAAGCGGCTGCGATTCAAGCGCCGTTAACAGCCACACGCGATGCTGGCCAGAACCAGAAGGGGTTTTGGGGCATGCTCGAAGAAATCGGGGCGCCGCTGCAGATGTCTGCAGGTGTGACGCATGATGTATTGTTGTCGACAATCGTCGCGTTTCTCGTCAGCCGTGCCGATGAGGCGCAGCCGGCCGAGATCGCTTTGGCGGCAGACATCATCCGCTCGCTTTCGCATCGCGCCTCGTTCGAAGCCCTTGCAGAGGCACGCGCGACACTGGAGGCCTCCAGCGCGGCTTTCGCTGGCCTTTTTGCTCAGCCCGCACCCGTTGAGGCCATGGCTGGAGCGCAGACTGCGCCGGAAGTCATTGACGCTCTCCCCGAATACAGCTCCGCATCCGCGCTGGAGTCCGCGCGTCATGAAGTGACGTCTGACCCTGATCTGGAACTCTCTTTCGACGTGCCGCCCGTGGTTGCCGTTGATGCTGTCGCCCCTGCTTTTGGCAGCATGTGCCTGGCAGGTGCGGATGCGCTTGACCCGGTTGCTGAAGCAGCAACCTGTGGCCCGGCTCGGCTCGTCATGCTGGCGCAACTGCCGGACGTGCCTGAAGCGCTGTCAAACCGCATTGTGGCACGCGGTCATGCCGAGGCGCTGGTGGCTGTGCTGACCAACCCTTCGGCGCGCTTTGCAAAATCCAGCCTGACGACCATCGTCGAACTGGCCGCCAGCGACTATTCATTGCGTCAGGCGCTGTGTCATCGCAGTGACCTGCCCGACGCCATTCTGGACCGGCTCTGGCCATTCCTGTCACAGGTCTCGCGTGTTCAGGCCATCCTTGCGGGCTGCACGACCGAGCAGCGCGCGTTGACCGCCTTGCTGGCCGAGGCCGATCAGGACCTCATCATGGCCGTGCGTGAAGGCGAATTGCCGCTCAGCATCGACACCTGCCTTGCGCGGATTGCCGATGGCGAATGGACGCTGGCGCGCGCCATCAAGGCCTTGGGTCAGGAAGGCCGCATCGCCGATGTCGCGACGCTTCTGGCCCGCAAGGCGTGCGCAGAGCCTGTGACGGCGCTTGCCCTGCTGATGGGTGCCTATGATCGCGGGCTTGTGGCGCTGGCGCGCGCGGCGCAGGCCGATGTGCCGGCACTGGAGGCTGTGCTGCTGGTGCGTGCGCGCGCCGGATGCCGCCGCACCAATGACGGGCGCGGCCCGCTGCACGCGCTTTCCGGCATGAGCGAAGCCGAGGCCGGTGCCCTGCTGCTGCATCTTGAAGCGGCCCGCGGAGAGGCGCTGGCACGCGCGGCGGCGCTCACAGGCATATTGCCGCCACTGCCGGAGCTCGTGCCTGCCGGTGGCATGCGCGATCTGCTAGCCCGTGTCGAGGCGATGGCAGCCTGAGGTCAGATGCCCTGCCGGAAGGTGTCGCAGCTCTGCATCGTGCCGGACTGGAAGCCGGTCATGAACCAGCGTGTCCGCTGGGCTGACGAGCCATGGGTGAAGGAATCCGGCACGACCACGCCTTGCGCCGCCTTCTGCAGCTTGTCATCGCCAATGGCGGCAGCGGTGCGCATCGCCTCGTCGACATCGCCTGCGTCAAGCCGGCCCATCGCGTTGATATGATGCGCCCAGACACCGGCAAAACAATCCGCCTGCAGCTCGACACGCACGGAGAGCGCGTTTGATTCCCGCTCCGAGACGCGCTCGCGCATCTGGTTCACCTTGGGCAAGATGCCGAGCTGGTTCTGGATGTGATGGCCGATTTCGTGGCCGATGACATAGGCATAGGCGAAATCGCCACCGCCGCCCATCTTGCGCTTGATCTCGTCGAAGAAGGACAGATCGATATAGACCTTGCGGTCCGGCGGGCAATAAAACGGCCCCATCGCCGCCTGCGCCGTGCCGCAGCCGGAGCGGTCAACGCCCCTGAACACCACCAGACGCGGCGGCTGATAGCGCATGTTGGCCTGCTGCGGCAGCAGCTTGGTCCAGACATCCTCGTTCTGCGCCAGCACGGCAGAGACAAAGCGCCCGAGTTCATCCTGGGGCGGCGCGCCGGGCGTGGATTGCTGCGTCGGTGCGCTGCGCCCGCTGGTGAGGCCGCCGACCAGTTCTGCCCCGCCGATCAGCAGGCGCGGATCAATGCCCAGAGCCCAGCCCATGAGGCCGAGCACGATCATGGTGCCGATGCCAAGCCCGCCGCGCCCGCCGGGCAGACCGGCATAGGAGCCGCCGCCGCCTGAGCTGCGCCGGTCCTCGAGATATTCCGACTGGCGATAATCTTCCCATTTCATGGGCGTTGGCTCCGGGCGGGCGTGGATGTGTTGATCGCTGTTTTAGAAGGGGCTGGGTGCGGACGCAATGATAACTGGTCGCGATAGCCCGGCCGTCATGCTCGGGCTCGTCCCGAGCACCCACGTCTTTCTTCCGCGCAAACAAAGAAGACGTGGGTGCTCGGCACAAGGCCGAGCATGACGCTGGTGCTGGCCTCAGCCACCCCCATCAATCGCCGCCTTCAGCGCCTGAAGATCACGCCAGGCGAGGCGCTTCTGCAGCGGCTGGCGCAGCAGATAGGCCGGATGCAGCATTGCCATGGCGCGGATCTGCCGGTCGCCCACGGCAAACTGGCTCCATTTGCCGCGCGAGGCGAGAGAT
>JAYWHQ010000083.1:0-1652 GCA_043777655.1 Allobosea sp.
GCCCTACATGCTGGCAGAACTGGCCGATGACATCGTCATTGTCGCGCCTGCCACCATGGATGCAGGCGCGGCGAAGCGTCTGATCGTGCGCGCACTGGGCAGTGATGCTGACAAGGTGCGGGTTCTGGTCTTCAACAGCCTCGCAGCCACCGAATAAGCCGCCGAACAACGGAACCGGGTGAAGATGCTGGCCGGAATGACAGACCAGACCGCGTCACGCATCAGGGGCACCATCTTCGTGGCCGCGCTTCTGCTGGTCTGGATCTCCACCAGCCCGTTCCGCGCAACGGTGGCGGGCGAGACGGAAATGGCCAGCAACATCATCAACCAGCTCTCGTTCCTGGCGATGGGCGGTGCGGCACTGACGGCGCTGGCCCTTGTCGATGTGCGTGTCCTAAAGGCCTATGCCAACCCGCTGTATGCGCTCATGCTGGGTTGGCTGACCATCACCATGCTCATGTCCGCCAATTTCGATGTGTCGCTGCGGGCCTACCTGTTCACCATGGTGGTGATCGTGATCGCCGGCTGCATCATGGTGTTGCCGCAGACCGAGCAGGATTTCGCGGAGCTTCTGGGCGGAGCGTCACTTTTGGTCGTTGTCGTCTGCTATGCGGGCCTCGTGCTTTACCCGGACATCGCCATTCACACCTCCGGCGACATCCGCGAGCCAGAGCATGCCGGATCATGGCGCGGATTGTTTGACCACAAAAACATCACCGGCGCGATGATGGCGATTTTCCTGATGATCGGGCTGTATGTGGCGCAGGCACGCTCGACCTGGATCGGCTATGTGCTGGCGCTTCTGGCCGCGATCTTTCTGTTCTTCACCAAATCGAAAACCGCGATGGCACTGGGGCCGATGGTGTTCGGGCTGACATTTGTGGCCGCAAGGGTGCGCTCGGGCTGGCTGCGCGGCCTTCTGGTCATCCTGCCGCTGGTGATGATCATGGCGCTGACCTTCGGCACAGTGTTGTCGCCTGAACTGAAGGCCATCCTCGACATGATCTCGCCGGGCCAGACCTTCACGGGCCGGATCGAGCTGTGGGATTTCGCGCTTGATCTGCTCAACGAGCGGCGTTTCACCGGCTACGGGCTGGAAGGTTTCTGGGGGTCTGACAGGGTCAAATTCGCCGAAGGCCGCTCCGATGATGTCGGTTTTGCGCAGGGCATGATGCACGCCCACAACGGCTATGTGGATGCCGCCATCACCATGGGCATCCCCGGTTTCGTGCTGGTGATCCTCACCTTCGTGCTGTTGCCGTTTCGCGACTGGGTCATGGTGAGGCACACGGCGGGCAATGACCGCATGGCACTGCTGTTTGCGCGCATCTGGCTGCTGGCCCTTTACAGCGCCTGCCTTGAGAGCTTCTTCTTCCGCCGGGCAGATCCTGTCTGGTTTGCCATGCTGCTTGCGGTTCTGGGCTTGAGGCTGCTGGCGACATGGCGGCTCAAGACGACGTGACAGGAAATTTCACGTCAGGGCCTTTCGGCTTGCAGCGCGTGATGTCCGTGCCAGCCCGTGTTCGGTCTTATTCCATTGGCTTGGAGCCCTGACATATTCGACAATGGCCATCCAGGCAGCGGCAGACACCAGAAGATAATAGACAGGCGCAAGCGGCAGCCAAGGCCAGAGGTCCTGCAGGCCCCTGTGG
>JAYWHQ010000084.1:0-5455 GCA_043777655.1 Allobosea sp.
CCGAACTCCTTGCCCTTTTGGCCAATCAGCTCGCCTGTCTCGTCGAACAATTCAGTCGGGAACGGCCCTTCACCCACGCGTGTCGTATAGGCCTTGGCGATGCCCAGCACATAGCCGATGGCGCCAGGCCCAAGGCCGGAGCCGGTCGCGGCCTGCCCTGCCACGATGTTGGACGAGGTCACGAAGGGATAGGTGCCATGGTCCACATCGAGCAGCGCGCCTTGCGCACCCTCGAACAGAATACGACGCCCGGCTCGACGCTCGGCATCCAGCAGTGCCCAGACAGTGTCGGAATATTCAAGCACCTTGGGTGCGATGTCCAGCAGCTGGCCCAGCAACTCGCTGCCGTCGAACTCCGGCATGCCAAGCCCGCGGCGCAGCGCATTGTGATGCGCCAGCAGCCGCTCGATCTTGGCAATAAGCGTGTCCTTGTCCGCCAGATCGACCACGCGGATCGCGCGACGGCCCACCTTGTCCTCGTAAGCCGGGCCAATGCCGCGCTTGGTCGTGCCGATGCGCAGCGACACGTTCGATGTCTCGCGGATATGGTCCAGTTCGCGGTGCAGCGGCAGGATCAGCGTGGCATTGTCGGCAATGCGCAGATTGTCGCGCGAGATGGCGACGCCCTGCCCGCGCAGCTTGTCGATTTCCTCGATCAGGTGCCAGGGATCGACGACAACACCATTGCCGATGACCGAGAGCTTGCCGGGACGCACGATGCCAGACGGCAGCAGCGACAGCTTGTAGACCTTGCCGTCGATGACCAGCGTGTGGCCGGCATTGTGCCCGCCCTGAAAGCGCACGACGACATCGGCCTGGCTCGACAGCCAATCGACGATCTTGCCCTTGCCTTCATCGCCCCACTGGGCACCAACCACCACAACATTGGCCATGGGTCTGTCCTCGCAGCCTGTCTCACATCGCAAGCAAGCGAAACGAAAAACGCCCCGTCGCAAGGGCGGGGCGTTCAGCGGTTTCCTTGCACGCCCTCTTGGGCCAAGAGGCGTGCGAGGTCAAGTTTCGAGTTCGTCCACCAAGTCAGCAGCAGGGCGCAAGGCGGCTTGCCGCGTGTCTCTCAGTCGCCTGCCTGGTCCAGAAAGGCCGCCACCGTCACCGACACTTCCGGCGTGCGCAGGTAACCGTAGATCTTGTGCGGGTTGGCCTTGCCTGAGGGCGCCACATACTGATTGCGGACGGCATGATCGATGACTTTGACACCTTGGCTGTTGGCCGGGAAATCAGATGCAAGCCGCATGTCCAGTGCCGCGATCGGGTCCCGCCGGTCTGAAAAGTTATCCCAGCGCCTGACACCTTCCGGCACCTGCAGCCGCCCGAACTCACGGCGCGAATGCGCCTTGACCTCACCCAGCCCCAGCGGTGAACCGATGGTGACCAGGTGATCCACCCTGAGGTCCGGGTGTGCCAGAAGCACATCGAACGCAATGAGCGACCCCATCGAATGCGCAACCAGCATCGTGCGCAGATCCTGCCTCTGTGCCTTGCGCAGAACCACCAGAAAGCGCTCGCGGATCGCACGACGCAACATGGTATCATTCTGGTAGCGGAAGAGATCAGGTGCCCGCCTCTCGACCGCTTGCTCGACCATTTCCGACAGCACCGGCGCGCGCGCCAGCGCGCTGGCCAGCTTGCCGAAACCCTCGAGGCTGAGCGCGGCAAGCTTGCTCTGCAGCGAGCCGGAATGGCGCATGAAAGGCTCGGCGCCCTTGACGCTCACATAAGGCTCCGGGTCGTCTTCGGGCGCGACAGCCTCGGCATGCTCGAGATCGGCCCAATAGACCAGGTGAAAATCGAATGCTGTGCCGGGCAGCTCACAGTTCCGAGCCAGCCCTTCCTGGATCGATTTTCGCCACCAGCGCTTCAGCACCTGAGGCGCCGGCTTGTCGTTGAGGCCATGAATGCCGATGATGCGCGTGGGCATGAAGCCTTGATCCGGCCCGGTCAGGGCCTTGTGCTGAAGCCGATCTCTCGGTCGCCCGGCCATTTCAGACGGTAGGCGAGCCGGATCTCCTTCTCGGTATTGGGCAAAGCATCAAATGTCCATGACAGCACACCACGCCGGTCGCCCGGCTGCTTCTCGGTTGGCGGCGTGGTTTGCGGCAATTGCTCGACCGTGATGGCACTGTTCTCGGAGAAAGGCAGCCGGTCAAGCACCGTCACCTTCACCGGCACACTGTGCAGGCTGCGGATTGTCGTCCGGAATTCGCTCAGGTCCGTTTTCGTCTGGCCATACCAGGTCGGCTCGTTCTCGCGCTTCTTCACCGGCACACGCTTCACCTTGATGCGGTCATCGGCACCAAAGCCAAGTGTCGTCTTGTCTCCCGGCACCACCAGCCCGAAACGTCCGCGCCCGATATAGGTGCCATCGCGGTGCAGCGTCACCAGACCCGGCAGCAGCGGCACCTCCTCGTCATTGGTGAGCGCGGCATCAAGATAGACCGTCTCGTCCAGCACGGGCACGACGCGCGCGCTCAGGACCGGCTCCAGCGTGCGCTGCGCCAGAGTCAGCGCCTTCATCGCACCATCTGCCGTCAGCGTCACACGGCCGGGCACGGTGAAGCTGGCCTGATAGGCGCCCGCCTCGACAATGGCGCGGACGGGCTCTGCGGCAACAGCCATTGGCGCAGGCGCGGGCAATGCCACAGCATCGGCCTCGCTTCTGGCCAGCTTCGGAGCAGCCATCGGCTGGGCGCGCGTCCGTGCCGTCTCGTTGACCTGCCCCAGCACCTGCGCGTCCTGAAACGCGATCTGCTGGCTGAACAGTTCGGGCGCAGCCGTGCCACGCGCCGCGCGCACGGTCGAGACGCTCAAGCTCACATTGTTCCACTCTTCACCGGTGCGCTGTGTGACTTCGGCGCGGCGCGTCAGGTCCAGAACCGGCTTGGCGCCCGTCGCCAGCCGCGCTTCATAGGCAGGCAACCACGCAGCGCCAGCCACACGGTAGCTCACCGTGAACTCGGCCTGTGTTGCACCAGCTGCTTCCACAGCGATCACCACGTCACGCTTCGGTGCGCCGGGGAGAGGGGCCTGTGGCCGCGCGCGTTCCAGCGCCGCGATCTCGGCATCCAGATCACGCGCCTTGGCCGTGGCGAGCCTGAGCTCTTCGGCCACACGCGCCAACCCGCCACCAATCGCATCCCAGGCACTGGCCCACTCGGTGATGGCGAGCGCCTTGCCCTCACTGCCCAATGCGTCTGGCCCGGCCTGGGCAAAGCGATCAATTGCCGCCTTCTTGCCCTGCGCCGCCAGAAGGCGACCGGTCACAACCTCGCGCTCGTCACGCAGCGCCTTGAGCCTGCTCTCGAGCGCAGCATCGACCGCTGGCCGTGCATCACCCGGCACAGTGCGCACATCGACCGCGCCAATCGAGAACGCCGCCGAGCCCTTGCCCTCGACACGGATCGAAGCCGGATCGATGGTGGCAGGCAGACCCCGCAGCACGATTTGCGAGGCGCCAGCCCCAAGGCTCGCCTGCCCCAACCGCGTGACGACCGCACCGTCGGGATAGACAGTTACGCGATCAATCCTGGACGCGAGGTCCAGATCAGCCGCAAACGCCGCGCCGAAAGGCAGAAGCAGCGTCGCGGTCAGCGGCAGGAAGGCAGTCAGGACAGCAGGCAGGCGCATGGCATCAGTCTCCGATGGCAGATGCGTCAAAGCGTCTCCCCTTTGCGGCGGCGCGATGGCGAGATCATGCCCTCAGGCGGGCACTCTTCGTCGGCTTCACGAGATGGGCGAGAAAGTTCGAGATTTCGGTCAGGCGCAAGGCGGGTTCCAGCACCTGGGCGTCCAGCCCGTGCTTCCAGGCCAGGTCCTTGCGGTCAGGCGTGGCATGCAGCGCATCCAGTTCGTCGACATGGGCCGCGCCTGCCTCGACGCTCGCAAAGAAGCCCTCCTGCGTCAGCTTGGGCAGGTTGCGGCGGATAATGGCTGACAGTTCCAGCAGCGAAAACTCGGGATGATACTGCACGCCCCAGAAGCGCCCGCCATCCCTGGTGATTTCGACAGCCTGAAACGGCGAGACACCATTGAAGGCCAGCAAGGTGCAGTCCGTCGCTGGAGGCACCACCACCTCGTCCTCGTGCACCGCTGGCGCATCGAACGCACGCGGGCGCCCTGCCAGCAGCGGGTGAACAAGCCCCGCCTCCGTTGGCGCGATGCGGCGGGCAAAGCCCACCTCGCGGCCACGCGGGTTGAGATGCACCGTGCCGCCAGCGGCAACCGCACCCATCTGCAACCCCCAGCACGAGCCGAAACAGGGTGTGCCGGACTTGTAGACCGCGCGCATCAGTTCGATCTGCCGTGTGATCGCCGGTTCCGGCTTGTAGATGTTCAGCGCCGAGCCGGTGAGGAAGATGCCGTCATAGCCCTCGAGCCCGCAGGCATCGGGCAGGTTCGCGCCCTCATCCGTGGGAAATGTCACATCGCAGATTGCGCCGGGCGCAAGGCCGGTCACCGTCTGCGCATAGGAGTCCCCAGGGGTAAGGCCATAGGTCGTGCGGTGGGTCTCGCGTGCCGAGGCGACATTGCCTTCGACGATCAGGAAGCGCAGCTCGGACATCAGGACCAACCGGAATCAGCGAAAACAGGGGGACCATGCGTCTCTAGCCGATGACGCGCCCCGCTGGCGAGGGTAGGAGAGGACAACGCCGCTCCAACGCCCGTGCATGATGATCCTGTTTCGCCGCCTTTGGGCCAATCCCTATCTGCTGCTCACGATCACCTGCCTGCTCTGGGCCGGCAACGCGATTGCGAGCCGGCTGGCCGTTGGCCATATCCCGCCGATCACGCTGACCTCATTGCGCTGGGTCTGCGTTTGCGCGGTCATGCCCTTCCTCCTGCGCAAGGAGCTGAAGGCGCATTGGCCGGCGCTCAAAGCCAATGCCGGGCTTATCATCGCGATGGGGATCTTCGGCTACACCGCCTTCAACGCGCTGATGTATCTCGCCGCCTATTCGACGACCGCGATCAACATGGGCATTCTCCAGGGCTCCATCCCGGTCTTCGTGCTGCTGGGTGCATGGGCGGTCTTCGGCACGCGCATTGGCGCGATGCAGGCTCTCGGCGTTGTCGTCACGCTGATCGGCGTCGCCATGGTCGCCTCTCGCGGGGACTGGGCCGTGCTGCGCACGCTGACCTTCGCCAAGGGCGACATCGCCATGATGGCTGCCTGCCTGTTCTATGCCAGCTACACAGTGGCGCTGCGCAAGCGCCCGCCCATGCCGGGGCTGGTGTTCTTCACCGCGATGGCCTGTGTCGCCTGCATCGTCTCGCTGCCGCTCATGGCAACCGAATGGGCCGTTGGCCAGGGCTACTGGCCGACGCTGCAAGGCTGGGCGATCCTCGCCTATGTCGCGATTGGCCCCTCGCTCCTGTCGCAGCTGTTTTTCATGCGCGGTGTCGAACTGATCGGGCCCGGACGCGCGGGCGTCTTCGT
>JAYWHQ010000085.1:0-1650 GCA_043777655.1 Allobosea sp.
CTGGCTGGCTCTGCATTTGCTCAACCTGCGCCTGAAGCTCCTGAACCTGCGTCTGCAGGTTGTTCAGCGCCTGCTCCTGCACGAACACTGCCTGCGCCATCGCATAGGGGGCATAGGGCTGATCGCGCAGGCGATCGGCAATCAACTTCTCGGCTTCCGGATCGCGCGGCTGGTTCGCGGCTTGCTTGAGCCGGTCGAAAATGCCTGAGATCACGTCGCGTTCTTGCGGCGTCATCGGTCTCTCCATCGTCTGGCCTGTCACGCCCTGCGCGTGCGGCATGGCAGAGATGGCGCTGAAGCATGACCATATCAAGACGCAGCCGCCAACTCCGTGGCGTTTCTGGCGGTGCGTGCGTGGAAACGGGCGGCCCCGAGGGGCCGCCCGCAAAACTGTTCGGCAGAAGCAACCTTGCTCAGAACGAGTAGGCCGCCTTCACCTTCAGATTGTGCTGGTTGAAATTGACCAGATCGAGATTGCCGCTGACACCCTTGGCCTTGCCGGCCACCTGGATGTTGTAGGCTGCCGTGATCCCCAGCGCCTTGGTGGCCTGCCAGTAGAAATTCGGACCAACGAAGGTGGCATAGCCGGCCTCGTTGCTGAACCCGAGATCGGCAAAACGGCGCTGATGGCGCGCCTCGGCGCCGAGGTAGAAGCCGTCCACGACCTGATAAGACAGGGCTGCGCCAACCGTGAAGGTCGATGAGCGGAAATAGCTGCCCGTCCCCGTCCAGGTCATGTCATGCGAGACGTTGATGGCGCCATAAAGCCTGCCAGGCACCAGCGTCTTGTCGAGGAACATGCGCAAACCGGTGTTGTAGACATTGAAGTTCGAATTGCCGATGCCCGATGGATCGTTGCGTGCCACGCTCGGGTCCACCACCAGCGTCAGGCCGACGCCATGCACGCCACGGCCCAGCACCTTGTATTTCATCTCGACGCCGCCGCCATAAGCGCTGACATCCGAGCTGAAGCCCAGCACCTTTGCATCGGTGCGGTTGCCGAAAATGTAGGGCCCGACTTCGACGCAATCCAGCAGGCCGTAGGAGAGTTGCACGGTGCCGGTGTGCGAATGCAGCTTGCCGAAGCGCGTGCCATAGGCGCCGCCATAGACGGCACTGCCGCTGAGCGCGCCCTTGTCGTTGATGTCGGAGCCGGTAGTGAAACCGAACACGTCTGTGGGCACGCCTTCCTTCTCGTAGCAGGCGGGGCCGACAGCCGGAGCGACCGGCGCCGATTTGCGCGAAGGCAGGTCTGCGGCAGAAGCGGCGAAGGAAACAAGACTGGCGGCAATGCCGAGGGCAAATGGCTTGAAGGCTGGCATGATGGGACCTGACGATGTGCTGCGGAGGCTCGGACTGACGTCTGATTTCTGCCGATCATGCTTGCCAGAGGATTAACGTTAAATTCGCAGCGGGCTAAATTTCCGGCAAAATCTGCTCAAATTGAGCGCATCTTAGATGCGGGGCTCTACGTCCGCCGATGACGTTGCAATTTTACGACAGTCTGTAAACCCGAAAAGGGCGGGCCATGTCCGGCCCGCCCCTTCCACACGCATGTCAGCAGCCCTGCGCTCAGGCCAGCTTGCCATAGGCCGGCACAGTGAGAAATTCCTCGAATTGCGGGGCAAGTGACAGCTTCGAGAACAGGTC
>JAYWHQ010000086.1:0-1646 GCA_043777655.1 Allobosea sp.
TCCGCATTTCGCACTTCCACGCGGCTTCTCGCTGATGTCGCCCACCAAGGGGCTCATCGTCACGCTTGAGGATTCGCTGTTCAAGGAAACGCCGGAGGGTCGCCTTTCGGCGGAGATCGACGACTGGTCGGTCGAGAAGATAAAGCGCTGTGGCGGCGATGCCGTGAAGGTGCTGGCCTGGTATCGGCCAGATGCTGGCCCATCCGTGCTTCAGGCGCAGAAGGATTTCACGAGGCGCATCGGCGATGCCTGCGCCAAATATGACATCCCTTACCTTTTCGAGCTGCTGGTCTATCCGCTCAGCGGCGATGCGCATCAGACGACAGATTATGTCGAGATGCAGGGCAAGCACGCCCATCACGTGCTCGACAGCGTGCGGGAGTTCGCCAAGCCGGAATATGGCATCGACGTTTTCAAGCTGGAGAGCCCGGTGCCAGCCGCTGGCATCGGCAAGGCTGACAGGGCGGCCACGCAGAAGCTGTTCGACGAGATGGGCGCGCTCTGTGGCCGCCCCTGGGTGATGCTGTCGGCAGGTGCCGGCATGGCCGAATTCGAAATCGTGCTGGAACACGCTTATAAGGCCGGCGCCTCGGGCTACCTCGCCGGGCGCGCCATCTGGTCAGATGCGTTCAAGGCCTTCCCGGATTGGGATGGCATTCGAAAAGGCCTGCGCGAAGGCAGCGTGCCCTACATGACGCGCATCAATGCGCTCACCGACAAGGCCGCGACACCCTGGATGCAGCATCCGCTCTTTGCCGGGGGCGTGGCAGTGCCGCAGGCGGATGCCAGCTTCCGCCACGCCTACAAGGGGTTCTGACATGGCACGCATTGGCCTTTTGCCGCTGGCGCGGCCCACCTTCGATGTGCCCTTCGCGCAGGAGCATTGCCAAGCCGCCATCGCGGCGCTGGAAGCTGCGGGCCACAAGCTCTTCGGCTCGCGCGAGCTGTTGTTTGATGCCGATGCGACAGCTGCTGCGCTCGACACGCTGAAGGCGCAGCCGCTCGACATTCTGCTGATCCTGCAGGTGACCTTCACCGATGCCACGATGACGTTGAAAATCGCTGAAGCCGCGCGTGCGCCGCTCGCCATCTGGGCCTTCCCTGAGCCGCGCGCCGGTGGCCGACTGAGGCTCAATTCGTTTTGCGGGCTGAACCTCGCCTTGCATGCGCTGGGGCGGGCAGGGCGAGCGGCACGCTGGGCCTATGCGCCTGCGACACAAGCGGCCATGCCAGATGTGTTCGATGTGCTGTTCAGCCATGCTGATCGCGATGTGTCGTATCCGATGGGTGCCAAGCCGACCGTCTTCGAGGAGCACGCCGCCAAGGTGGCGCTTGAAAAGCTGAAGGGCCGCCGCATCGGCCTGATCGGCGAGCATCCCGCGGGCTTTGACACCTGCCGCTACGACCCAGCGACATTGCAGGCGCTTGCAGGTGTCAATGTCGAAAAGATCGCGCTTCCGGAGTTTTTCGCCAAGGCGGCCAGCGTACCTGACAGGGATGTGCAGGCCACCAAAGCCACCATGTCCTCGCGCATGAGCGGGCTCGCCGAGATGGACCAGCCGCAGCTGGACCGCAGCTTCAGCGTCTTCCACGCGCTTGACGAGTTGGCGCAAGAAAAGGGCCTGAGCGCAATGGCCGTGCGCTGC
>JAYWHQ010000087.1:0-1642 GCA_043777655.1 Allobosea sp.
CAAGGACCTGCTCTGTCATCTCGCGCGCCGTGAGGCCGCCAGTGAGCTGGATCAAGCGATCAGCCAGCGTCGATTTGCCGTGGTCAATGTGAGCCACAATCGAGAAATTGCGGATGTTGTCGATGGATTGCGTTGTCATGGCTCGCACATAGCAGCGGCGTCCCCTTTCGTCGAGGGTCAGAGGTGTCGCGGCGGCTGAGGACTTCGGATCAACGCGCCACTTCTGCAATAGGCATATCCGCCGGAGGGAAACGGTCAGCCCAGGGAACTGTCCGGTAGTCGAGACCGGCCTCCAGTGTCGGCTTCACGACCTGAAAATACGGCGAGACATCAAAATCGCGCGGCGTGAACAGCGAGTGGTGCCGGATATGCAACACCTCCATGAAGATACCGGGATCAGCTTCCCGTCTTTCCACCGTGGGCAGTATCGGGTAGCGGATGCTTTCAAAGGCCCGTGCGATCAGGGACGAGCAGATGCTGCGGCTGGGATCGCCGGAACCGAAGGCTATCATCTTGCGGCGAAACCGCGCCGGCACTGGCGGATTTGGCAGGAAATATCGCATCATGTCGAGGATATTGCGGAGGTCGTAAGCGTGTCCGAGACTGCCGACCATATGTCTGATGATGTCAGCCTGATCAGGTGCGGACAGACCGATCGGGCGGCAGATTCGGGTGTTGAAGCTGGAATACTTCGTGAGAGGCGATGCGATGACGCCTTCGCCAAGTTCTGCCTCGATCAGGACCAGCGGTTCGCCCTGTTTGCTTTTCAAGTCAAGATTGTCGCCCACATACAAGGCCGCATGAGACCAGGTGGATTGCGTCAGGTACTTGATGGCCGATGAAATCTTGCTCGGCGCACCTTCGACCAACAGGACATCACAGGGCCTGAGCGTCATCGCCAGAAATTCGGGCCTTGCGGCGGCATAAGGCTCATAGCGATTTTTTGCGTCATCAGGTGCCGGGCCATGATGTGTCCGACCTTGTCAAGAATGGTGTCGATCTTCGCCATGGTAGACTCCACAAGCTGACAAGAATTTCATTCTACACCGAATTCGCGCAGGCCGCAGCCATTGTTACGTTATGTCATGTACCTGTTGACTTTTCCGATCATGGAAATATTCTCATATCATGGATAAAAACGATCTTGCACTTGGACAAATGCTGAAGGCGCGGCGCCAGCAACGGGACTGGACCCTCGAGCAATTCGCCGGGGCGTCCGGTGTCAGCCGTGCGATGATCTCCAAGATCGAACGTGGCGAAGTCAGCCCCACAGCCGCAACACTGGCGCGGCTGGCGGCGGGTCTTGGCACCAGCATGGCGTCGCTGTTTCCCGCGCCCGGCCCGGCCCATGCTCCGCTGAGCCGATGGGAAGACCAGAGCGACTGGCGTGACCCGGCCTCGGGCTATATCCGGCGCAATGTGTCGCCATCAGGCGCTGCTGCCGAGATTGTCTATGTGACATTTCCCGCGGGAGGGCGGGTCGTGTTCGACAACCACACAGCCTCCAGAGCCATCGAACAGCAGGTCTGGGTGCTGGAAGGGCAGATCGAGATGACAATCGGCGATGATGTGACCCTGCTCGGAACAGGCGATTGCCTCCTGATGCGCCTTGAGCACCCCATCGCCTTTCACAACCCGACCG
>JAYWHQ010000088.1:0-1634 GCA_043777655.1 Allobosea sp.
GACGGTGGCTCCGAGCACATCACGCATCAGCCGTGCCATCCGTTCCAGATCGGAGACGATCAATGTGATGTGCGAGAGACCTTCTATGGGCATGGGTGCTGGCCTTCGAACGCCCCTGTTCAATGATTGTCGCAGTTCAGTGATGATCGCCGCTCCGTCGTTATCTACGCTCAGTGATTGTCTCTTGGAATCCCCTTGGTCTTGTGGATCCGCTGATATTTGACGGCAGGCTTTAGCACCATGCCGTGGCTGAGTTCATCGACCATGCCGCGCTGGATTTCCTGCCATGGCGTCTGGCTTTTCGGATATTTGTAGCCGCCCGCCCTCTTGAGGGCCGCCCGGCGCTCCGCCAGTTCTGCATCAGGGATCAGGATGTTGGCCGTGCGCTTGTTGAGGTCGATACGCACCTTGTCGCCGGTTTTCAGGAGCGCCAGACCGCCCCCGGTTGCAGCCTCCGGCGAGGCATTGAGGATGGAGGGCGAACCCGATGTGCCAGACTGGCGGCCATCGCCGATGCAGGGCAGCGCGTTGATGCCCTGTTTGATCAGATATGATGGCGGACGCATGTTCACAACTTCCGCAGCGCCTGGATAGCCGATGGGCCCGACGCCGCGGATGAACAGCATGGTGCTGGCATCGAGCTTCAACGAAGGGTCATCGATGCGCTTGTGGTAATCCTCCGGGCCGTCGAACACCACGGCCACCCCCTCGAACGCCATCGGGTCATTCGGGTTTTCAAGATAGCGCTCGCGAAACTCCGTGGTGATGACGCTGGTCTTCATGATGGCCGAGTCGAACAGGTTGCCCTTCATGTTCAGGAAACCGGACTGCTTGCGCATCGGCTTGGCAACAGACTTGATCACACGCTCATCGAGGGTGTCGCGGCCCTTGCAGTTGTCGTGCAGCGTCTTGCCATTGACGGTGATGGCGGTGTTGTTGATCAGGCCAGCCTTGATCAGTTCGTTGACGACGGCGGGCACACCGCCTGCGCGGTAGTACTCCTCGCCGAGATACTCGCCGGCAGGCTGAAGGTTGACCAGAAGCGGCACATCGTAGCCGTGCTTTTCCCAGTCGTCATTGTCGAGCTTGACGCCGATATGGCGCGCGATGGCATTGATGTGGACCGGCGCGTTGGTCGAGCCGCCAATCGCGGAATTGACCACGATCGTGTTCTCAAAAGCCGCACGCGTCAGAATTTTCGAGGGAATCAGATTCTCCCAGACCATCTCCACGATGCGCTTACCGGTCAGATAGGCCATCTCGTAGCGGTCGCGGTATGGCGCGGGTATCGCCGCGCAACCCGGCAATGACATGCCCAGCGCCTCGGCCAGCGAGTTCATGGTCGATGCCGTGCCCATCGTGTTGCAATGGCCTGCCGACGGGGCGGACGAGGCGATCAGTTCGACAAAACCGGCATTGTCGATCTCTCCGGCCGCGTGCATCTGCCTTGCTTTCCAGACAATCGTGCCGGAGCCTGTGCGCTCGCCATTGTGCCAGCCGTTCAGCATCGGCCCGCCTGACAGGGCTATGGCCGGAATATCAACCGTCGCAGCCGCCATGATCTGTGCCGGGGTGGTCTTGTCGCAGCCCGTGGTCAGGACAATGCCGTCGAGCGGATAGCCATAGAGGATTTC
>JAYWHQ010000089.1:0-5386 GCA_043777655.1 Allobosea sp.
CTTCGCTCGAGCCGATGATGAATTCGTTGCCAGGATAGTCCCCGCCGCCGGAGAAGATCGCGGCGTGCTGGGCGGCCAGAATGTCACCCTCGTCCGCGCCGGGCGCGATCAGCGCGAGCGCTGCAGCATCGGCTGCATCAGAAAGCGCGGCAGCCTTGCGGACATGGACGACCTCCTCGGCTGACTTGGTTGCCCGCAAGCGCGTCACGATCAGCGAGGCATCAATGAGCGTTGCCACCCGGCGAAGGCTGCGTCCAGCTTGCGGCCATTCGAGGCGACCAGCCCATAGGACTCGTATTCAACGCCGATGCGTTTGCCCTGCAGGCCAAGATCATCCGCCAGCATCGAGAGATCGCGCACAGGCTGCGCATTGCCGCCATCTTTCCAGATGCGGATGTCGGTGAGGTTTGATGTCTGCTGTGCCTGTCGCAGATCGGCCGAGCGGGTCAGCAGCGCCATGGTGCCATCGGCGCGCATGACCAGGCACTGAAAGAAGCAGAAGCCGAACGTGTCATAGCCTGTCAGCCAGAACATCGATTCCTGCTGGAACAGGAACAACGCGTCGAGCCCATCCGCTGCCATAGCGGCCTGAAGGGCGCGCTTGCGGCGCGCGAACTCGGACGAGGTGAAGTGAAGCGCCATGGCGTTGCCCTGCCGGTGTTGAGACGAGGCCAGCATGGAATGCCGATATTGCACGCACAAGCCATTCGCAGCTGCGCCCTTCGCATGCTAGAGAGCCTCCACTGCATGCAACTTCGGATTTCAGGAGCTTCCCATGGTCGGCGCGCCCAACCGCATCCTCGATGACATTGCCCGTCTGGTCACGGATGCTGCCGGTGCGGCGCAGGGCGTGCGGCGTGAGGTCGAGACGGTGGTCAAGACCCAGTTCGAGCGGCTGATGCGCGACATGGACATCGTTTCGCGCGAAGAGTTCGAGGCCGTCCGCGAAATGACGGTGCTGGCGCGCGAAGAGAATGATCGCCTGTCCGAGCGGTTGGCAAAGCTGGAAGCCGCCGCTTCGATGCCGAAGACGGCGTCCGAAAAGCCGAAAACGGCCAAGGCCTGACCCTTTCTCAGCTGTGGACAGGCGCAACGTGACTGTTGCGCAACTGTTACCGAATCCGATCAACCAGCAATGACGGTGTGCGGCTTGGGTTTGCTGCGCTATCGTCGTGAGGAAGGTTGATTCGTCGGGGCTGCCAATGGGTTGGCCCTGATGTTTGCGGGAGCTGCGCATCGCTCCTGTCCGCTGTCGCGTGAGCTGTTCCGAACATCACCGTGTTCCCGCTTATCGAATGCCGACGCCTGTTGTTGCGGGCCCCGGCACATGGACAACGAGCATGATGGACCTGGATCTGGATACCGACACCCGACGGCCTTCCAACCCTCTTGATCTGATCGAACGCCTGGCTGCCTTGAACGACTGGTCTTTTGACCGGGACAGTGACGATGAGCTGTCGGTTTCGGTCAAGGGTGGCTGGGCAGACTACCAGGTGGCGGTCACCTGGCTGGAAGAGGTCGAGGCGCTGCATGTCGCTTCCGCCTTCGACATGAAAATTCCGGACCGTCGGCGCGCCGAGGTGCTGGAGCTGGTCTCGCTCATCAACGAGCAGCTCTGGGTCGGCCATTTCGATCTCTGGAGCGCCGAGAACGTGGTGATGTACCGCCATGCCCTCTTGCTGTCTGGTGGTGCCGAACCGACGGATGAGCAGTCGGGTGCCTTGATCCATACGGCCGTCGAGGCCTGCGAACGCTATTTCCAGGCGTTCCAGTTCGTCGTCTGGGCCGGAAAATCGGCCCGCGAGGCACTGGAAGGTGCCATGCTGGAGACTGTCGGCGAGGCGTGATGCGCCTCGCATGGCAAACACGGCCGTTTGGCCAAAAATATCCGATGTGACAAGACATCCGGCGCGAACCGGATCGACCTTCGGGGGGGATGAACATGTCTGGCATGATGCCGCGATCCTTGGTGCTTGTGGGCGCGGGCAAGATGGGTGGAGCCATGCTGGAAGGCTGGCTGGCCACTGGCATGCCGGGCTCCGGCATCACGGTGCTTGATCCCGCGCCGGGCCCCGAGATCAAGGCGGTGGCCGGTGCCTATGGCATGCTGCTCAACCCGCCTCTGGCGCATATCCCGCCCGCCGACGCCATCGTGCTGGCCATCAAGCCGCAGATGCTTGATGCGGCTGCCCCGATTCTCAAGGCCATCGCGCGGCCGAGATCGCTGCTGATTTCGGTGCTGGCTGGCAAGACCATCGCCGATCTTCGCTCGCGCCTGCCGGAAGGTGTGGCAGTGGTGCGCGCCATGCCGAACCTGCCGGCCTCCGTGCGGCGTGGCGTGACGGCGGCGGCTCCCGCCGATGATGTGACGGCGACACAGAAAGCCATGACGGATGCGCTGCTGGTCGGCATCGGCAAGGTCGAGTGGCTGCCGCATGAAAACCTGATCGATGCCGTCACCGCTGTCTCAGGTTCTGGCCCGGCCTACGTGTTCCACATGGTGGAATGCATGGCGGCGGCTGGCACGGCAGCTGGCCTGCCGGCCGAACTGGCCGAACGGCTGGCGCGCGCCACGGTGGAGGGCGCGGGCGAGATGCTGTTCAAATCCGATCTGCCGCCGGCCAAGCTGCGCCAGAATGTGACCTCGCCCGGCGGCACGACGGCAGCAGCGCTTGAAGAGCTGATGGCCGAGAGCGGGCTGCAGGCGCTGATGAAGCGCGCGGTGGCTGCGGCCAAACGGCGCGCGGGCGAGCTTTCAGGCTGAGCGCTGGCTGCGCCTCTTTCGCCTTGAAGGCGCCGCACCTATGTTGATCTCATGTCCGGACAGGCGCGATGCAAGCGCCCCCGTTTCTCACAGGAGGTCACCATGGCCCGCAAGGCAAACACTGCTTCCGCAGGTTCCCCCGCCGATCCGCGCCGTGCCGCTGTCGAGGCGCTGATGCGTCTGGCTGCCGAGCATGGCTGGGACGGCATCGAGCTGCCGGACATCGCGCGCGAGGCGGGCCTCACGCTGACACAGCTGCGCGATCTTTTCCCCTCGCGCGGTGCGATGCTGGGCGGGCTCGCGCGCATGATTGATGGCGAAGTTCTGGCTGGCACCTCAAGCGATCTCGATGGCGAGCCGCTGCACGAGCGCCTGTTCGATGTCGTCATGCGTCGGCTTGATGCGCTGACGCCTTACAAGCCCGGCCTGAAACGCATCGTGCCTGCCATCAAACGCGACCCGCTGGCGCTGGCGGCGCTGAACGGCGTGGCGCTCAACTCGTGGCGCTACATGCTGGCCTCCGCCAACATCCCGACCGAGGACGCGATGGGTGCCATCCGCGTGCAGGGCGCGGTGCTGCTGTTCTCGCGCGTCATGGATGTCTGGCTGAAGGATGACGAGGCCGACCTGTCGAAGACCATGGCCGCGCTGGACCGAGAGCTGAAGCGGGCAGGCCAGATCATGGCGCGCGCCGAGGATTTCCACCGGCTGACCGCGCCGCTGCGCGGGCTGGCCAGCGCCATGTGCAGCCGTTCGCCCTCTGCTCGCCGCCGCGAGCGGGCAGGCGAGGGCGATGCCGCGTCAGTGAACGCGGCCTGACATGGTGGCTGATGCAGGCGCGTCCAACACGGAAGCTGGCTCCATGACTTCGACCGGTTTCCCTGTGGCCAGCTTCGATGATTTCCAGAAGCTCGACATCCGCGTCGGCACCATCATCGAGGTGCTGCCTTTCCCCGAAGCGCGGAAGCCGGCGCTGAAGCTCACCATCGATTTCGGCCCCGGGATCGGCCAGAAGCGCTCCTCGGCGCAGATCACGGCGCATTATCAGCCCGAGACGCTTTTGGGCCGCCAGGTGCTGGCCGTGGTCAATTTCCCGCCACGCCAGATCGGCAAGTTCATGTCGCAAGTGCTGACGCTGGGCGTGCCGGATGCCAGTGGCGAGGTCGTGCTGCTGGGGCCGGGCCACGCCGTGCCCGATGGCGGGCGGATGTTCTAACGTGAGGCGCTGGCGGGCTGGAGGCGGCTGCCTCGATGCTGCCTTGGTCACGCCTTCTCCGGTGGCGCATTCCCGGTTGAGCCCTTGCCCGCTGCGGTGACCCGTTGACGCTTGCGCGACCCGGCTATATCCCGGATGTGGGCCTGTAGCTCAATTGGTTAGAGCCCGGTGCTCATAACACCGTCGTTGTCGGTTCAAGTCCGACCGGGCCCACCATTTTCTGTGCTTTGCTTTCATGACTGATTTCAGCGAACATAGAACCACTTGCTGCCATTTTGCCGAGCCGATTTATGCATGCGGTCTTCAATTGCTATTGATGGGTCTGGCGTGGCTAGAAAGGTATGTCGTCATTCAAGTCTGGAGTTGGGGCCGTCGGTGAGGTCAACGTGATGTTTCCGCTAGCAAGCTTGAACGCAATCGGTCTACCGCCAACAATAATGTGACGTCTTGCCACCTTTTGTGCAGTCTCGGTGAACGCCTGTTCCGCCCCTACAGCATTCATCAGCCCTGCCTCGATATAGTAGCTCATAAGGCTGTGCAGCGTCGATTTTCCAATTTTGAACGCTGTTGAGGTGTCGAGAGCCTCTGTTTCACCTGCGATGGCGGACCCGATGTTTATACAAGAGTCATCATCTTCGATGTAATATGAGTGCTCACCATTCCAGTCGCTCGTAGACCACTTGAGATTGTTGAAGAATATAGGAAAAGCTGCAATCCAAGTTGTACGAACGGTTGCAGAACTGCCGTACTGCGTGCCATGGCCCCGCCCCCCGTATCCCCGCGTGCCTGTATTTGGTAGAAGGTCTATATTAATCGGACTATCTGCATCAGGAATCGGAGGCAATGCTATTTCTATTTCCAAGTTTCCAATTGTATCACGGAATTTAGCGTTTTCTTTGCGCACTTCGTTCAGCTCTTCCAACGCATCCATGCTGGCTATGGTGTCACCGCGCACCCAGCCAACTGCCGGTTTTGTTGCCTTGGCGTAGTCCAGCGCTTCGCGGACAGCAAGTTTAAGAGCGTCAGCCGTTTTCCATGTCTTGCGCAAACGGTTTGTTTCAACCTCTGCAACAAATGATGTTAGACGTTTTCTGCCTTCCGCCGTGTCCTCGCTCATGCTGGCCGGGATGCTGCCTCGATCTCCGTGCAGCATTGCTACAACCGGAATGCCCTTTGATACAGCATAGTGATATTCTTTTTCAGTGTAGCTCATGCCGTCCTCGGCGGGTTTCCCATAGCGTCCTGCGACGATCAAGACATAGTAGTCGCACTTATCGATCAGCGCCTTGATGAAATCGAACTGGTTCTCATCGGCGGCGGGGAAAGACTCCATCTGCACAGGGAAGTCACCTGCGCTTATCACTGCATCCTGAACAGCCTGACGTTCGGCCTTAAGGTCTTCAAAT
>JAYWHQ010000090.1:0-1629 GCA_043777655.1 Allobosea sp.
GCGCGTCATCGAGGCGAAGCAGCATCCCAATGCCGACCGTCTGCGCGTCTGCATGGTCGATGCGGGCGGGCCGGAGCTTGTGCAGGTTGTCTGCGGCGCGCCCAACGCGCGCACCGGCATGAAGAGCGTGTTCTCGCCGCCCGGCACCTATATCCCCGGCAAGAAGATCACGCTTGGCAAGGGCGTCATTCGCGGCGTCGAATCGAATGGCATGCTCTGTTCCGCTGCCGAGCTGGAGCTGTCGGATGAGTCTGATGGCATCATCGAATTGCCCGATGACGCGCCGGTTGGCGCTGTCTACGCCAGCTGGGCCGAACTGAGTGACCCGATGATCGAGATCGCTGTCACGCCAAACCGCGCCGATGCGCTGGGCATTCACGGCATCGCGCGCGATCTGGCCGCTGCAGGCCTTGGCCGCCTGAAGCCGGTGGATGTGGCGCCCGTCAAGGGCAGCTTCCCATGCCCGACAAGGGTTGCCCTGCAACTGGCCCCGGAAGACGCCCCGCTCTGCCCGGCCTTCGCGCTCAGACTGGTGCGCGGCGTGAAGAATGGCCCGTCGCCCGCTTGGGTGCAGGCGAGGCTGCGCGCCATCGGCCTGCGCCCCATCAACGCGCTGGTCGATGTCACCAATTTCATGACCTACGCCATGAACCGCCCGCTGCATGTGTTCGATCTGGCCAAGGTCAAGGGCGATCTTGTCGTGCGTCGCGCGGCGGCGGGCGAGAGCATCAAGGCGCTGGATGGCAAAACCTACACGCTGACCGAAGAGATGATCGTCATCGCGGATGATCATGGCGTTGAATCCATTGCAGGCGTCATGGGTGGTGAGGCTTCCGGCTGCGACGAGACCACCGTCGATGTGCTGGTTGAAAGCGCATTGTGGAACCCGCTGAACATTGCCCGCACGGGGCGCGCGCTCGGCATCAACAGCGATGCGCGTTACCGGTTCGAGCGCGGTGTCGATCCGGAATTTTGCCGTCCCGGCCTTGATCTGGCGACGAAGATGATTGTCGAGCTGTGCGGCGGCGAGCCCTCCGAGATGGCTTTTGCAGGTGAAATTCCGGACACAGGCCGCGTCATCGATTTCCCCTGGACAGAGGTGCGTCGCCTCACCGGCATCGAGATCCCGCAGGTCGAGAAGAAGCTGGCCCTGACCTCGCTGGGTTTCCATGTCTCGGGCACAGGCGACCGTGTGAAAGTTTCGCCACCCTCCTGGCGCGCCGACATCGAGGGCAAGGCCGATCTTGTTGAGGAAATCCTGCGCAATGCCGGGCTTGACCGCGTGGTGTCGACGCCGCTGCCGCGCATCGAGGCGACAGTGGCCAAGCCTGTGTTGACGCTTTTGCAGAAGCGCACGCGGCTGGCGAAGCGCGCGCTCGCCTCGCGCGGGCTGATCGAGGCCGTGAGCTGGTCCTTCATTCCCAAGGCGCAAGCGCTGCACTTTGGCGGCGGTGCGCCTGAGCTGGCGTTGGCCAACCCGATTGCGGCTGACCTGTCCGACATGCGTCCCTCGCTGCTGCCGGGTCTGCTGCGGGCCGCTCAAGCCAATGCCGATCGCGGCTATGGCGACGTGGCTTTGTTCGAGGTGGGGCAGGTGTTCTTTTCCGATGAGCCGGAGGGCCAGAAGAT
>JAYWHQ010000091.1:0-1625 GCA_043777655.1 Allobosea sp.
ACACTCATGCCCAGCATGTTGTTCTGTCTCAGGACCGAACCGTGGAAGCGCATCACGCCTCCGATGGCCTGTATCCCGAACCATCCGATGTCATCGCATTCCCTCGCCACCAATACAGAGAAAGATTGAGCATGAGCCTGTCGTCAACCGGAAACTCCACATCTACCGCAGCCTTTCTGCGCCGCACCATGTCGCGCGAGGCCACCCGCCACCCTTCGGCTCATGCCGTGGCGCTCGAATGTGGCGATGCGCCCGAGTTCACCTGGGGCGTCAATCGCCACGGGCAGCGCGTCGACCATTCGGTCTCATGGCTCACCGCGCCCGACCTGATGCAAACCCCGCTTTGGATCAGGCTGCGCATGGCCGCCCAGATCAGGCGCATGCTCGGCAGCCCGCAAGGCGATGATCAGGCCCAGCAAAGCGGTCAAGATCATGCCGACACCGCCGTCACGATCAGCCAGGACGATCTGCTGCCGCACGGCTGGACCCGCCAGCAGATCAGCCAGCACATGGCCTCCGCGCTCGCGGTGGCGCTGGCAGACCGCGCCCTGATGCTGGAGCCGCGCGAGCCTGCCGCATCAAGCCTGCCCGCTGCCGCCTTGCTGGCCTGCTGTGTCATGACATCGTTCGCCACCGGCCTTGTGCTGGCTGGCATCGCGACCTTGGTTTGAGGCGGCCATGCTCACGCAGTTCTCGCTTCATCCACTGCCCACAGATGTGCCGCCGCTCGAGGTTTACGCGTTGTCGGGCCGCCTCACCCATGCAGCGGCATCAAGCTGCTATGACGCCGCCGTGCTGCATGTGCGCCTGGTCGAGCCACGCCGCTGGCCCGAGCGCATATTGGCTGCGCACAAGCTTCGCGACACAGCCCGCCGCCTCGCCGCCGACGCCGACCGCATGATCGCCCTGCTCGAATCCCTCCGCAACGCCGAACGCCGCGCCGATGATGCGGCGCTGAGCGCCTCTGTTCCCTCCCCGCCACGGCCCGGAATGTTTTCCGGTCCGTCAACAGATGCGCACTCCCGGCAACAGCCGGGGCTGCATGATAAGGGTCAGGGTGGGGCATCCGAATGACCATGCATGCCCGCTTTGTCTATGTGCGCCGGGCCGGCCAGATGGTGCAGACCGTCATGTGGCACCCGGACCGCGCCATCGAGGCGGAGCAGGTGCGCCGCCGCATCCTCGACATCACCGGCAAGTGCCAGGACAGCACCGTCACCATGCCAGCCCTCAATCTCCGCGCAACACCCGGTTCACCCGCACCGATCACGGCAGCGCAAGCCGAACCTTTCAGGCCGCCCGTGCGCCGCATCGCCATGAGCGCCGCCCAGCTTGTGGCCACGCCAGCCCCGGTGCCCACAGTGCGCGGCTGGCCCAAACCCAGGCCCGCCAGCGCCGTGCTGTTTCTGGATCGCAAGCCCGGCCAGTGTGTCATGCCGCTCTGGTCTGACGACACCCCCACAGACCGCCGCTTCGTCTGCGCCGCCCCCGCGTCAAAGGGCCAGAGCTATTGCAGCTCTTGCCGCGAGATCGCCTACCAGAGCGCCGCCCAGCGCGAACAAGCCCGCGCCGCAGCCCTCGCCTATCTGGCGAGCAAGAAGGCAGGCAAGGGCATAAAGCCATGA
>JAYWHQ010000092.1:0-1625 GCA_043777655.1 Allobosea sp.
CAGCATCGCACTTGCAATCCCGTTAATCGAGATTGCCAACCTGCGCAGCAACCAGCGCGCCCTGCTGATTGTTCAGGTGCTTGCTGTTGTCGCGATCATTCTGTTGGCAGCAACAGTGAGCGACTGGCAAACAGCCATCATCGCTTTCTGCTGGGTTGCCGCTCTCCGCGCGCTCCTCCTGGCGGTTCCGCTCCTGGGCTGGCGTGCGGCCCGGTCTCATTCAGTATCAGGCGCCCATCAGACCGCGCACATGCGCAGCCGCTGAGCCTGCAAGACCCTTGAGGTCGTATCCGCCTTCCAGCACGGAAATGACACGGCTTTGGCATTGGCGCGCAGCAAGCTCCAGCAAGGCCTCCGTTGCCCAGGCAAAGTCCTCTTCGGTGAGGTTGATGTTGGCGAGCGGGTCGCGCCAATGGGCATCGAAGCCCGCTGAGATGATGAGCAAGTCTGGCGCAAAGGCTTGCAGTCCTGGCAGCACCACGCTCTCGAAAGCTTCGCGGAACTGAACACCATCATCGCCCGCCCGCAAGGGCGCATTGATGATGTTGCCATGGAGCCCGCGCTCTGAGGCGTCACCCGTGCCGGGATAGAGCGGCGCCTCGTGGGTCGAGGCATAAAGCACGCTGCCATCATCCCAGAAGATGTCCTGTGTGCCGTTGCCGTGATGCACATCCCAGTCGATGATGGCGACACGGGCCACCCCATGCGCTTTCTGGGCGTGGCGGGCTGCGATGGCCGCACTGTTGAAAAAGCAGAAGCCCATGGCCTTGTCGCGCTCGGCATGGTGGCCGGGCGGCCGTGTCAGGCTGAAGGCATTGGTGGCCCGGCCGGTCATCACCGCGTCCACGGCGGCAACAGCTCCGCCAACCGCGTATAAAGCGGCAGCCAACGTGCCAGGCGTCATCGCCGTATCGGCGTCAAGCTGTGCGAGCCCCTCGGACGGGGAGGCAGCCATGATGCGCGCGACATGCGCCGGCACATGGCAGGAAAGCGCCTGGTCCGCCGTGCCCATTGGCGCATCGTTCCGCAACAGGGCAGCAAACCCTGGCGCGGAAAGTGCGGCCTCGATGGCGCGAATGCGATCAGGCCGCTCGGGATGGCCTTGCCCGACATCATGCAGAAGGCAGGCGGGGTGAGAGAGAAGCAGCGTTGTCATGACCTCAGCGTTGTCTCGAAATGCCAAGATTTGCAATGCCTGCCTGCCGACTTGCATGCTGCCGCAGGATGAACGTCATGAATTCTTAAACCCTTGTTCACCATGATCGCAGAATTCGCGAATCTGGATTTGAACATGCGCAAAGCCCATCTTGCTCTCCTCGCTGCCACATTGGCGCTCGCCGGCTGCAATTATCGCGGCATCGGCACGCCCGACCTGTCCAGCCGCGATGTCGAATACATGGCGCTCGTGCCCAACTTCGAGCATCACATCACGCAGCTGCCCTGGGACATGCCCTATGAGAGCAGCGAGAAACCCGGCACCATCATCGTCGATACGAAAGAGCGCTTCCTCTATTTCATCAAGGGCGAAAACCGCGCCATTCGCTATGCCGTGGCCGTCGGGGACGAGGCGTTCGGCTGGACCGGCATCTCCACCGTCCAGCGCAAGGCAGAATGGCCGCGCTGGA
>JAYWHQ010000093.1:0-5357 GCA_043777655.1 Allobosea sp.
ATGCCGCCTGTATGCGCGGATCAGCGACGCGATAAACCAGATCGGTTGCGATGTTGAACAGGATAACCAGTGCCGACGAGACGAAGAACACGCCGAGGATCACGGCATAATCGCGCTGCAGCAGCGCATCGAACATCAGCCGCCCGATGCCCGGCCAGGCAAAGACGGTCTCGGTCAACACCGCCCCGCCGACCAGCTGGCCCGCCTGCAGACCAGCCAGCGTCACCACCGGCAGGATGGCGTTGCGGGCAATGTGGCGCCAGGTGATGACCGTGTCGCTCAGGCCTTTGGCACGCGCAGTCTTGACGAAATCGGCGCCCGCCATTTCCAGCATCGAGGCGCGCATCATGCGGGCATAGATCGCCATGAAGAACAGGCCGAGCGTCAGCGATGGCAAGATGAGATGATGGCCAATGTCGAGCGCACGGGCCAGTCCGGTATGGCGCGCACCAATGGTCTCGAAGCCGACATTGGGCACCCAGCCGAGGTGGAGCGCAAAGACGATCTGGCTCATCAACGCAATCCAGAACAGCGGGGTGGCATAGAACACCAGCGCCAGCACTGTGATCGCGCTGTCGGACCAGCGCCCCGCGCGGCGTGCGGCCAGCCCACCCAGCAGCACGCCCAGCGCCAGCGACACGGCAAAGGCCGTGCCTGTGAGCAGAAGCGTCGCGGGCAGCCTGTCCCAGATCAGCGACGCGACACTTGTCTGCTGGCGATAGCTGAAGCCCAGATCAAGCGTCAGGTAGCCCTTGAGATACAGCCAGAGCTGCGTCGGCAACGCCTGGTCGAGGCCAAAGCGGGCGCGCAATTGTTCCAGCAGGATGGCATCAGCCGCCCCCGCTTCCCCTGCCATCACCTGCGCCGGATCGCCCGGTGCCGCACGGATCAGGAAGAAATTCAGGATGGCGATGGCCAGGAGAACGAGCGCTCCCTTGGCCAGACGCCCACCCAGAAATTGAAGCAACAGCACGAAACCCGCTCCGCTCAGCCCGGATCAATCCTTCCAGGCGTTGCGGAAGCCGTCATTCACGCCAATGCCGGTCGTGACGAGGTCCTTGATGTTGCAGCGGTGGATGGTGGGGAAATCCATCTCCAGCAGCCAGAGCACAGGCAGTTCTTCCGCCAGAATCTGCTGCACCCTGGTGTAGAGCTCCTGCCGCTTGGAATCAGGCGCGGCGTTCGCTGCTTCGGCGTAAAGCTTGTCGACCTCGGCGTTGGAATAACCGCCGACATTTCCGAACGGATTGCCCTTGACGATGTTGGTGGTGACATAGCTGCGCGCCACGCCCGTTGCCGGATCACCAAACTGGTAGAGGAAGTTGAAGGTCATATCGAACTCGAAATTGCCGACGCGTGCCGTCCAGCCGGGCACATCAGTGTTCTCGATCACGACATTGACGCCGACATCAGCGAGGTTCTGCTTGATGGCCTCGGCCCAGCGGGTCCAGACCTCGCCATAAGGCAGGCCGAGCAGCTTGATCGGCTCGCCCTTGTAGCCGGAGGAGGCAATCAGCGCCTTCGCCTTGGCCGGGCTGAACTCATAGGTCTTCACATTGGCATCATAGAAGCGCGTCTTTGACGAGATCGGTCCGGTCGGCAGCTTGCCGACACCATCCCAGACGACATCCTTGCCGAAAGTCCGATCGATGGCATGCATCAGGCCTTGGCGGAAATCCTTGTTGCCGAGCACGCCATTGCGATGGTTGACCGCAAGCCAGGCATGGGGGGCGAACATCTCCCAGCCCTTGGTGGTGACGCAGGTGCCAGGAATCTTGGACAGGCGCGCGACATCGCGCACATCAACCGAGCCGCCGGTGAGCACATCGACCTTGCCGGTGGCATAAGCGACGGCGCGTGCCGAGGCGTCCGGGATGAACTGGTAATAGACCTCATCGAGCTTGGGATAGCCCTTCAGCCAGTAGCTCTCATTCTTGACGAGGTGGATGTAGGAGCCCTTCTTCCATTCCTTCAGCTTGAACGGGCCGGTGCCGATTGGCGTGCTGTTGGCCGGATTGGCGCGATAATCCGTGCCATCATAAATGTGCTTGGGGATCATCGGGGCAGAGGCCACCTCCATCGCCAGCATCATCGGGCCGAAGGGCTGCTTCAGCGTGATGCGCACGGTATTGGCATCGACCTTCTCGATCTTCTCGACCTGGGCATTGACGATGGGCCGCCAGCGCGGATGCACCTCGCGCAGGAACTTGTCGAGCGAGAACACGACATCATCCGCCGAGAACGGCTTGCCATCATGCCAGGTCACGCCCTCCTGCAGCTTGAACGTATAGACCTTGGCATCTGCAGAAATCTCCCAGCTCTTCGCCAGCGAGGGCTGCGGCGTGAGCTTCTCGTCAAGCCGCAGCAGCGACTCGTAGATGTTGCCCGCGATCATGTTAGTCGGGCCGTTCTGGTTCAGACCCTGCATCAGCATCGGCGGCTCGGGCTGCACCACGACCTGCACGGACCCGCCCTGCTTGGGCGCTTGTGCGAGGGCCGCACCCGCCGCAAGCCCCTGCACCGCCACCAGACCCGCCAGGGCCAGCAAGCCAACGCCACTGCACAGGATACGCTTGTTCAAATCAGTCCAGCTCATCGGGGCTCTCCGGGAAAGGGTTGACTCAAAAGGCAGCGCCACTGGAAAACCTTCAACCAAGCGGCTTGCGCCGACGACCAAAGCTTTTCCCGACACGCTTCTTATCTGATTGGATTCGTTGCCTGTGCATCCGTCAAGTGCTTGCAACTTGCGTGCAACGAATGTGCACATGCACGGGCGGACCGCGCAACAATGTTGCCACAGGCGCCACAGCTCCTATGGTTTCGGCACTGGACTTGAAATGTTACGCAAGGAAAGCCGCTGCATGCACAAGCCGCCGCCAATGAACGGGGCCGAGAGCCTTGTGCGCACGCTCGTGGATGCCGGTGTCGACATGTGCTTTTCCAACCCCGGCACTTCGGAAATGCACTTCGTTTCGGCGCTGGACAGGGTCGAGGGCATGTCTTGCGTGCTCTGCCTGTTCGAAGGCGTGGCGACGGGCGCAGCCGATGGCTGGGCGCGGATGACGGGGCGGCCAGGTCTGACCCTGCTGCATCTGGGGCCCGGCCTAGCGAACGGGCTGGCGAACCTGCACAACGCCCGCAAGGCTGGCACGCCCATCGTCAACATCGTCGGCGAGCACACCACGCAGCATTTGAACTATGACGCGCCGTTGACATCGGACACCGAAGGCGTTGCCCGCCCGATGTCGCATTGGGTGAAGACCGGGCGTGACAGCCTGGGCATTGCCGCAGATGGGGCTGCTGCCATCACCGCCGCGCGCACCGCCTGCCCTGCCGGACAAGGCCAGATCGCGACACTGATCCTGCCTGCCGACACAGCCTGGGGACCGGGCGGCGCGCCTGTGGCGTCGGGTGCTGCGCCTGCGCGCCAGATCGCCGAGCAGAGCGCCATCGAGGCCGCCGCAGCCATTCTGCGCAAGGGCGCAGGCAGCCTGCTGTTTCTGGGTGCGGATGCCGTGCGCGCACCCGTCCTCAAGCTTGCAAGCGCCATCGCGGCCAAGACCAGCTGCCGCATCATGGGCCGCACGGCCTTGCCGCGCATCGAGCGAGGTGCCGGCCATGTCGCACTGCCGCGCCTGCCCTATGCGCTTGATCTGTCGCTCGAGGCCTTGCGCCCCTTTGGCGACATCGTGCTGCTGGGTGCGCCGGACCCCATCGCCTTCTTCGGCTATCCGGGCCGCCCCAGCCGTCTGGCGCATCCGGACGCAGCCATTCACGCATTGGCGGATGGCACCTTCGACCCCATGGACACGATCGCGCGTCTGGCGGATGCCGTGGGCGCAAAGGCCAGCGATGCAATTCTGACGAAACTTGCGCCACCGCAGCTCCCTTCTGCAGGGCGACTGACCGCCGAGAGCGCCACAGCTGCCATCGGTGCGCTGCTGCCGGAGGGCGCCATCGTCGTCGATGAATCCCTGACCAGCGGGCGTTTCACCGGCCCCCTGACGGAAAACGCGGCCCCGCATGACTGGCTGCAGATCACCGGCGGCTCGATTGGCATTGGTCCGCCGCTGGCGCTCGGCGCGGCCGTCGGCGCGCCGGGACGAAAGGTCATCAACCTGCAAGCCGATGGCAGCGCGATGTACACGCTGCAGGCGCTCTGGAGCCAGGCGCGGACGGGTGCCGATGTTCTGACCATCATCTGGGCCAACCGCGCCTATGCGATCCTGTCCGGCGAGCTGATGGCAGTGGGCGCGTCCAATCCGGGCCGCAAGGCGCTCGACATGCTTTCACTCGAAAACCCGGCGCTGGACTGGGTCTCGCTCGCAAAGGGCATGGGCGTGCCTGGCATCAGCGTGACGTCGAACGAAGAGTTCATCAGCGTGCTGCGCACCGGCCTCGCCGAACGCGGCCCTTTCCTCATCGAGGTCGTGCTGGCTTGACGGCAAATGGCGCGAGCAACCTCAACCTATGTCGTGCTGGCCTCGCAGGGCGCGAATGGCTTAAGAGGCCAAGACGAATCAGGAGCTGTGACCCATGAACATCGACGCCATTTCCATCGGCAAGAACCCGCCAGACGAGGTCAATGTCATCATCGAGGTCGCGATTGGCGGCGAACCGATCAAATACGAGATGGACAAGAAGGCCGGCACGCTGGTTGTCGACCGCTTCCTCTACACGCCGATGCGCTATCCGGGGAATTACGGATTCATCCCGCATACGCTGTCAGAGGATGGCGACCCCTGCGACGTGCTGGTGGCCAACACGCGGCCCATCATTCCCGGCGCCATCATCGCCGTGCGGCCCATCGGCGTCATGAAGATGCAGGACGAGGCGGGTGGTGACGAGAAGATCATCGCCGTGCCCGTGCCCAAGCTGACCAAGCGCTACGAGAATGTCCACAACTACACCGACCTGCCGAAGATCACGCTGGACCAGATCCAGCACTTTTTCGAGCACTACAAGGATCTCGAACCCAACAAATGGGTCAAGCTGCTCGGCTGGGGCGATGCAGTTGAGGCGCGCAAGCTCATTGTGGAAGCCATCGAGCGCGCCAAGGCAGCGGGCTGAACGTCAGCCCGTCTGGAGCAGAATCTGTTTCCAGATGGCGGTCTCGTCATAGATGACGAACTCGCGCCTGAGGCCCCAAGGGCCGAATTCGGCATGGCTGAGGCCCAGAATGTAGACCTCGGCACCGGTTGGCGCGCCAAAAGCGCCCCAGCCGCTGTGCTTGCCATGCAATGACCAGCGCAGCGCAGCGCGCGGCGGCATCAGCGGATCATCGCGCCCGATCTGGTGATTGATCTGGAACACGGCATCGGGGAATGCAGCCCGCAGACCCAGCCAGAAAGCATCGA
>JAYWHQ010000094.1:0-5355 GCA_043777655.1 Allobosea sp.
CTGGCAGAAACACTTTCGGCTTCCGCCAGCCTGCTGGAAGCAGCCGCCAACCTCTTTGCCGCGCTGCGACGCCTTGATGCCAGCGGCGCGGCTGAAATCCATGTTGCGCCTGTTCCCATGGAGGGCCTTGGAGAGGCGATCAATGACAGGTTGCGCCGGGCTTCTGCCGAACGTTGAATCACCCGCGAAAACGCTGAAGCGGCCTTCGCGCGCTTGCCACAGCAGCACTTCCCAGCCATCGTGATCTTGCAGCAATGCAAGGAGCTGGGCAAAGACCACATTGCCAGCGAGGGAGCCGAGACGTGATGGCCAATCTTGCCTGGGATGACTTCCGCCTCATCAAGGCGATTGCCGATTCAGCCGGGCTGACCGGGGCTGCGACGATCCTGAGCGTCAACCATTCCACCGTTTTTCGCCGTCTCGGCCAGATCGAGGAACAGCTGGGTCTGACACTCTTCGAGCGTCGCAAGACTGGCTATATCGCGACACCCGCTGGCGAGGAGATGGCGGCGCTGGCCTTGCGGATGGATGAGGATGTGACGGCGTTCGGCCGCCGCATTGCCGGGCGCGACATTGCCCCTTCGGGCGAGGTGCGCGTCACCACCACCGACACGCTGTTCCTGCACTGCCTGATCCCGATCTTTGCGGCCTTCCGCCTCAGCCATCCGACAATTCGTCTGGATGTCGTCATCGGCAATCAGGCGCTCAACCTGTCGCGGCGCGATGCTGATGTCGCCGTGCGCGCCAGCGATGCCCCGCCTGATACGCTGGTGGGCAGGCGCGTGGCTTCGCTGGTCTGGGCGATTTATGGCAGCAGGGCGGACACGACGCTGCCGCCAGCCAGCGCCTGCAGTTCCGAGATCTTCGAGCGCAACTGGGTGACGCTTGGCGACCAGCTCGGCCATATCAAGGCCTCGCGCTTCGTGCGGGAGCGTGTGGCGCCTGAGCGCATCGCGCTGAAAACTTCGGCGGTGCTGGGGCTGGCCGAATCCATCGAAGCGGGCATCGGCATCGGTCCGCTTCCCTGTTTCATCGGTGATACGCGCCCCGGTCTGAAGCGGGTGATGCCGCCGAACCCGGACTTCGCCACCGGCCTCTGGGTGCTGACCCATCCTGACATCCGCCATGCGCCGCGCGTGCGCGCCTTCATGGATTTCTGCAGCAACGAGCTGACGCGCAAGCGCGCCCTGATCGAGGGCACAGGCCCGGAGCGCGTTTAGTCCGGCTGTGAACGCATGCCTTTTGCGAAAAACCGGTTTCCATTTTCTCGCAGCATGCTTCAGCCGATTTCGACCACGATGCGCCCGCGCACCTTGCCATCAAGGATCGACTGTCCGGCTTCAACCACCTGATCGAGCGCAATGGTCGTCGTCATCGCAGCCAGACTGTCACGATCCAGATCGCGCGCCAGACGCGCCCAGGCCTCGATGCGCCTTGGCTTGGGGCACATCACGGAATCAACGCCCAGAAGCGCCACGCCACGCAGGATGAAGGGCGCAACCGAGGCCGGCAGGTCCATGCCCTGCGCGAGCCCGCAAGCAGCGACCGCGCCGCCATAGCGCATCATCGCCAGCACATTGGCCAGCGTGTGCGAGCCGACGGAATCAACCGCTGCCGCCCAGCGCTCCTTGCCGAGGGGACGACCCGGAACGGACAGCTCGTTGCGGTCGATGATCTCGGCGGCACCCAGGCTCTTGAGGTAATCTGCTTCCTCGGGGCGACCGGTCGAGGCGATGACGTGCCAGCCGGCCTTCTTCAGCAGCGTGATCGCGACGGAGCCGACGCCACCCGCCGCGCCCGTGACGAGCACGGGGCCGTCAGCAGGTTTCGCGCCATGCTTTTCCAGCGCCAGCACACAGAGCATCGCGGTGTAGCCCGCGGTGCCGATGGCCATGGCTTGCGCGGCGCTGAGGCCGTTGGGCAGCGGCACCAGCCAGTCGCCTTTGACACGGGATTTCTGCGCATAGGCGCCCAGATGCGTCTCGCCCGTGCCCCAGCCATTGAGCACGACGGCATCGCCCGTCTTGAAATCGGCATGAGACGAGCTTTCGACCACGCCGGCAAAATCTATCCCCGGAATCATCGGCCAGCGACGCACCACAGGCGCCTTGCCGGTGAGCGCGAGCCCGTCCTTGTAATTCACAGTGGAATGGCTGATGGCGACCGTGACATCGCCTTCCATCAGTTCAGATTCATCGAAATCCCGAAAGGCCACGCTCTGGCCGCTCTCGCTCTTGGTGGCCACGAGGGCCCTGAATGTCGACATGGCAGCACGCTCCTGTTGGCTGCACAGGATGTGCAGCGCGCCAGCCCTCTAGGCAAGGGCAAGCCTCGTGCAACTTCCGGCTAGGCCGGTTGCGCCACCGGGCGCTCCACCGGCTTCTCGATGATCGGCAGATTGATGGCCGCCGACATCAACCCCAGCACGATGGAGAGCCACCAGACGATCTCATAGGAACCCGTGCTTTCGTAAAGAATACCACCCAGCAGCACGCCGAGGAAGCCGCCAACCTGGTGCGAGAAGAAGGCAAAGCCATAGAGCATCGCCATGTATTTCGTGCCGAACATCAGCATCACCAATGACGAAGTCGGCGGCACGGTCGAGAGCCAGAACAGGCCGATGACCACGCCGAACGCCATCGCGGTCGTGGGACTTGGCGGCAGCAGGATAAAGACAAGGATGGCCAGCGAGCGCCCGAGATAGATCAGCGCCAGAATCCAGCGCTTGGGAAAGCGCGTGGAGGCCCACCCGGAGCCCAGCGAGCCGAAGGCATTGGCGAGCCCGATGGCCGCCAGCGTCCAGCCGCCCACCCAGGCGGGCAGGCCTGCATCCTTGAGATAGGCCGGCATATGCGCGGTGATGAAGGCGAGCTGGAAGCCGCAGGTGAAGAAGCCGATCACGAGCAACACATAGCTGCGATGCTGGAAAGCCTCGGTCAGTGCCTGCCGGATGGTCTGGTTGGGCACATTGGCAGCCGATGTCGGACCATCACCGTCCTTGCGCGTCGCCAGCATGATCGACAGCGGCATGACCAGCATCAATGTGCAGGCAAAGACCACCAGCGCCTGCTGCCAGCCGATGTTCTCGATCAGCAGGTTGCCGATGGGCGGAAAAAGGAACTGGCCGAAGGAGCCGGCAGCCGTGCCTGCGCCAAAGGCCATCGGGCGCCACTTGTCCGGCAGCAGCTTGCCGAAGGCCGCCAGCACGAGGTTGAACGAGCAGCCTGACAGGCCGAAGCCCACCAGCACGCCAGCGCCAATATGCAGCGTCAGCGGATTCGTGGCGTAAGCCATGACCACCAGACCAGCCGCGTACATCAGCGCACCGACGCAAAGCACGCGCACGGAGCCATAGCGATCCGCAATGGCGCCCGCGAAGGGCTGGCCGATGCCCCACATGAGGTTCTGGATGGCGATGGCGAGCCCGAACACGTCGCGCCCCCAGCCATATTGCATCGTCATCGGAATCTGGAACAGGCCCGCGCTGGCACGCGGCCCGAATGTCAGCAATGCAATGAGGCACCCTGCCGCAACAATGATCTCGGGGGCATAGGAGCGCTGCTTGCTTGTCATCACCGGTCCGGTCGGATTCGAGGGAATTGAACATTCAGCATAAGTGATCTGGGGTGAGATCACAGCGCCAAGCTGTGAAGGCAGCCATCACAAACTTGCATGCGAAACATCCCGCCGGACCTGCTGCCCCGGAATGGTGCGCCTGCTGAAAGCGCCCATTAACGTGACCTCAACCTTACCCGGGCGATAACCATCCCAGCCACGGAGACGTGGTCTGCCTCAGTTGTGTTGCATCGCGTTTGCGTCGGGTTTTGCGTATGGGTGGCTTGAAATCGCGTGCCAGTCAGCACGGCGTGCGCTCGCATCGGCGCAGCATGAAGCGCATGCGCGCGCTCGGCCTGCATTGGGCGCTGGCAACCGTTGCGCCATGGGCGCTCTCTGCCGGGATGCTGGTCTCGTTCACAGCTTCAGCCGGTCAGGCCCCGCAGGATCAGGGCCACGGCCAATCATTGGTGACACGTGTCGCGCCCGGGCCCGGCTCGGACCTCGACGACGGCCCGTCCTTGCTGACAGCGACCAGCGCTTTCCACCTGCCCGGCCTTGATCTCGGCTCAAGCCTGAACCGTGGCGCAGACGGCGCAATCCATTCCGCCCGCCACTCTTTCGACGAGCCTGAGCGACTGGTGCCGATGAACCGCACCGCGCCGCGCCCCGAACTCAAGAGCTTTGTCAGCAGCTATCCCCATGTCGACCGCAGCGCCAAGGGCGATCCGATTCCGATGCTGCGCCCGACCATGACAGGCTTGCCGGACAGCCGTGCACTTTCGAGCCTCATCTTTGGCGAAAACGAGTCTGGCCTGGTCTCTGCAGGCTTTGCCCGCGAGGCGCTTGATTTCAAGGTTGGTCCCCAGATCGGCTTCGAGCCCTGGCAGCCCGATGACACGATGACGGACACGACCACAGCCGAGCCTTCACCTGCCACACCAGGCTCTGCCACAACATCATCACGCGCCGCAGAGAGGCATCTCGAGAGCATCGATGGTTCAACGCCGAGCGTGCCGCTGAGCGTCGCGTCGTCCAGCACCACGCCCCTGACAAGCGACCCGGCCTTCCAGCAGATGGCACAGGGCAGCACATCCCGCGCCGACGCGCCGCAAACCGCCATGCTGCCGCCCGAGCGGCCGGCGCATGCGCCGCAGACAGCGCCAGCCAGCACCATCACACAGAACAAGCCTGCCGCCACTACAGTGGTTCGCAAGGCCGAGGAGCCCCCGCGCTCGCGGTTCACGCATCTGGTCGCCGCCGGGCGCATGGAGCGCGAGCTGCGCTGCCTGGCCGAGGTGGTCTATTTCGAGGCGCGCTCGGAGCCCGAGCGCGGCCAGGCAGCGGTGGCGCAGGTCGTGCTTAACCGGGTCCAGAGCGAGCTTTATCCCGATACGATCTGCGGCGTGGTCTACCAGAACCGCCATCGCCATCTGGCCTGCCAGTTCACCTTTGCCTGCGAAGGCAAATCCTTGCGCATCACCGAGCCAGAGCCCTGGCGTATCGCCACACGCGTCTCGCGCGCCGTGTTCGAGGGCCGGACCTATCTGGCCGATGTCGGCACCTCGACGCATTATCACGCCGATTATGTCCGCCCCTACTGGGCCAAGAAGCTGCGGAAAATGGATGTCATCGGCCGCCACGTCTTCTACAGGCTGCGCCCCGGCCAGACCTGAGTGCACTCAAGGAGCGCGGTGGCAGACGATGCACATCTTGTTGCCATCGGGATCGCGTAGGTAGCAGCCATAGAAATGCGGGTGATAGTCGCGCAGGCCGGGCGCGCCTTCGCTCGTGCCGCCA
>JAYWHQ010000095.1:0-1623 GCA_043777655.1 Allobosea sp.
CTCGCCGCCGATCTCGCGGGCAATGCCCATCGCGATGGCCGCCGTCACCGATTTGGGTGCCAGGGCTGCCAGCACGGATTGTGGCACGCCAAAGGCCGACGCGATGGCCACAGCCGACACGACCGCCGTGACGGAGCCTGCCAGAAGCGCAGCCAGAATGGGAAGCACCGCCTTGCGCACGAGCTGCCAATGCTGGTGCAGGGGGATTGCCAGTGCCACCGTGGCCGGACCGAGCAGGAAATGCACGAACTGCGCGCCGCCAAAATAGGTTTCGTAAGGTGTGTCCGACACCAGCAGCGCAGCCGACATCACCAGAATGGCGATCAGCACCGGATTGGCAAGCGGATGCCGCCCCAGCGCCAGCGAGATGCGATCAGCCACCACATAGGCTGCCAGTGTCAGCGTCAGCCAGGTGAGAGGGCTGGCTGACAGATAGACCCAGAGGGCTGTCTGGTCCTTCATGGCGCTGCATGCGGCTTTGGCGGGGTGTCGGGCTCCGGCGCACTGCCCATCCATTTCGCCATATGGACAAAGACGAAAGCGGTCACCACCAGCGTCAGCGCGGTGGAAACCACGAGCGCCACGATCAGGCCGGGCCCATGCGAGACCAGCGTTCCGGCATGCTTGACGATGCCTGTGCCAACCGGAACGAACATCAGGCCGAGATTGCCCAGCAGCACGGCGCAGACAGCACCCAGCGATGTTGTGGAGACAAGCGGCGCATCTGGCGTCATTGCTGCGCGCAACTGCAGCAGCCCAAACAGCAGGGCCAGCCCCAGCACAGGGCCTGGAACCGGCAGGCCTGCCAGCCGCACTGTCGCCTCGCCGGCAAGCTGGCAGCCAAGCAGAATCGTCAGCGCAGCGATCATGCCCCCACCAGCAGCATCGTGGCGGCCATGGCAATCATGAGCCCATCCTCGATCAGCGTCACGGTCGACATGGGCAGGTTCAACACCGTGCCAAGGCAGGCGCAGCGGATCTGCTGGCGGCGCATCAGCGCGCGGATCACGCCGAGGATCGAGATGCCCATGACCGCGAGCGTCACCAGATTGGTGACGTCCGGCATCAGGCGAAAGAGATAGGCCAGCCCCAGCCCGAGTTCGATGAAGGGATAGATGAAGCCCCAGGGCCGCCAGCGCTCGGCCACCAGATCATAGCCGGCATAGGCATCGGCAAAGCCGCGAATGTCGAGCAGCTTGAAGAACGAGAACAGCAGGAAGAACCCTGCCATGAAATTCATCATCCAGACATGCCACACCCCGTTCTGGGTGTGCGCCGGCATGCCGGTACCCGCGAACGACACGACGACAAGATACGCGGCAATCAGCGCCAGCGGAAAGTAGGTCGCCCATGTTGGCCGGGGCAGGGCACTGGCGGGTGCCGGGTCGGGAGATGGCGACCGCGCGGGCACAGCTTCAGCCAGCCGGTATTTGCCGATGGACGCCAGCGCGGCATTCATGACGTCCCGGTCAACCGCCACCGGAAACACCGCATGCGGCGGATCAAGCGTCACTTCTGTGCCCGGGACGTGTTGTGAAAGAGCTGCTGCGACCTTTGCGCGGCAGTTGCCACAGGTCATGCCTTCAACCGTGAAAGACGTGGTCATGCTGCACTCCACACTGG
>JAYWHQ010000096.1:0-1620 GCA_043777655.1 Allobosea sp.
CACCCAAGGCCTGCAGCAGGGCATTATGCTCGGAATCGAGCGGCAGAATTGTGGTGCCGCAGGCAGCCGCATGCGCCAAGATCGCCTTGCCTGCACAAACGAGGCTTTCCTTGTTGGCCAGCGCCACGGCGCGACCCTGTGCAATGGCCACCCAGGTCGGCTCGAGACCGGCGACACCGGAAATGGCCGACACAGTGATATCGCAAGCCATCGCAGCCGCATCCTGCACGGCTTCACGCCCTGCACCACTGCCAATGCCGCTGCCCGCGAGCGCTTCGGCCAGCGCCGGACCTTGTCTGGCATCCGCAACAGCAGCGAATTGCGCGCGCGTCTCGCGCGCCAGTTGCGCCAGCGCCACAACATCGCTTCCACCGACCAGCGCCACAACCTCGAACACACCTGGGTTTTCGGCCATGACAGCCAGACAGGTGCGCCCGACAGAGCCTGTTGCGCCAAGAACCGAGATTTTGCGCCTGGTCATGGCTGGAGTGGGCCCATGCTCAGCGGCCGCCACCAGCCACCAGCAGAATCGCGGCAGCAAAGACAACGACAGCCCAATAGGCGTCGAGACGGTCCATGAAGCCACCATGCCCAGGGATCATCGAGCCGGAATCCTTGATGCCGAAACGCCGCTTCAGCGCGGATTCGGCCAGATCACCGCCCTGCCCCAGCACCGATGCCGTGAGCGACAACAGCAGCACGGTGAAAAAGCCGAGTGATGCCGCCTGCCCGGCATTCTGCGCCAGCAGCCAGATGCCGAGCCCGCCGGTGGTCCCAGCCATGGCACCGCCAATAAAGCCTGACCATGTCTTCTTCGGGCTCACGGAAGGCCAGAGCTTGGGCCCACCAAACTTGCGGCCGGTGAAATACGCGGCGACATCGGTCAGCCAGACAACGGCGAAGCTCCAGAGGATCAGATAGACGCCTATCCCCGGCACGCGCCTGAGCAGAATGACTGCCACACCAAGCCAGGCAGCATAGATGACACCTGCGCGCAACCAGTTGCGATCAATCAGGTTCTTGCCGTCGATCATCGGCATGGCAACACCGACGAAGACGGGCGTCAGCACAGCGAGCGCCACGAAGCCGACTTGCGCCGCACCGCAGGCAATCAGCACAGCTGCAGCGGCAACCCAGAGCAACGCCTGCCCGGATTGCGGCGCTGTGATGCTGTACCACTCGCGCGCGACGAGCACGGCAACCACCGTCCAGACGATGGCGAAGAGCCATCCCCCGACAGAGGTGGCGACCAATACGACAGCCGCCATGACCAAGGCCGAGATAATGCGCAGCTTCAGTTCGCTGGCACCTGCTGGCTGGGTTGTTGTGTCAGCCATTCTAGCCTGCCTGCGCGGTCAGGCCGCCAAAGCGCCGGTCACGCGCCTGAAACTCCGAAATCGCGTCTTCCAGCGCAGCCTTGTCAAAATCAGGCCAGAGCGTCGGCGTGACAACGAATTCGGCATAGGCTGCCTGCCAGAGCAGGAAGTTCGAAATCCGCATTTCGCCCGAGGTGCGGATCACAAGATCGGGGTCCGGCAATCCGCCTGTATCCATGCGGGTTGAGAGAAAATCTTCGTCGATCTGCTGGACCGTCAACGTCCCGGCTGTGGCCTGTGCTGC
>JAYWHQ010000097.1:0-1620 GCA_043777655.1 Allobosea sp.
TGGCGGGGCGGACATCATTGGCCGCGTTGTCAGCGAATGCTTGGCTGCCGCCTATGGCAGGGCTGTCATCGTCGAAAACCGTGCCGGCGCAGGCTCCAAGATCGGTCTTGCCTCAGTGGCACGAGGCGAGCCAGCCGGGCTTGTGACCATGCCCATGACAACTGCGACAATCGGCGAGCCGGTGATCTCGAACCCCTTGTGGGCTCCGAAAACACCGTAAGCGGCCAGCGCTAGGGCATCGAGCCAGAGCAGAAGCCGGTATCGCGATTCAAGGAGGTGCGCGGTGACGAACGTGATGATTCCGCTCGCTGCGCAGACGATGATGATCCCGTGCTGCTCAACCCAGAACACCGGCACTCCAAGGATGGGATCGCGGGCGGTGCTGCCGCCGATGCCTGTGACGGTGGCATGAAACAGGAAGAGAACCAGGCACTTTTCACTTCTCGGTTGACTCGTCAGGTAATGTTATAGTGTAACATTCTAAATGTTATGTCATAACAAGTCACGAGAGCTTCATGCCAATTTACCTGTCCGCCACGCGCCGCCTTCTCCTGAGCGCAGCCCTCGCCACCTGTTTTGCGGGAATTCAAACGGCGGTCCGTGCCGAGCCCGGTGTGCTGCGCGTGGCGGCTCCGTGGGAATATACCTCCAACGAGCCGTCCGACACCGGCTATATCATGACGCGCATGCAGATCGCCGAGACGCTGGTGATGGTCGAGCCGGACGGCAAGCTGGTCGGCGGCATCGCCGAAGGCTGGGCTGTGGCCGAGGATCGCCTGACCTGGCGCTTCCCGATCCGCGCGGGGATGACGTTTCATGACGGTTCGCCGGTGACGGCCGAGGCGACCATGGCCAGCCTCAAGCGGGCACTGGCTGGCGAAAGCATGAGCCAGATTCCTGTCGACGACATCAGGGCCGATGGCAACGCGGTGGTGATCCGCACCAAGACGCCATTCAGCCACCTGCCGGCGGTTCTGGTCGACTATGCCTCGGTCATCCTTGGGCCAGCGTCCTACGGTCCAGACGGCAAGGTCGTGAAGGTCATTGGCAGCGGCCCGTTCAAGATCGCGTCCATCGACGGCAAGACCACGCTCGAACTGGAGCGCTTCGACGGCTATCGGGCTGAGAAGGCCAAGGTGGCCAAGGCGCGCTACACGGCCATCCCGAATGGCGACACCCGCACCACTGTGGCCATTGCCGGTGATGCTGATATCATCTTCACCACGGTGCCGAGCGCCAGCCCGCGCATCGATGCGGCAGGGCAGATGAAGGTGACAAGTCTCACCATCCCGCGCATCCGGGTGCTGTCCTTCAACGCGGGCCTGCCGCAATTCGAGGATGCTCGCGTGCGCCGCGCGATTTCGATGGCGATTGATCGGCAGGGCATCGCCTCCGCCGTGCTGCGCCACCCTGGTTCAGCAGCGACGCAGCTCCTGCCGCCGGTTCTGGCCGATTGGCACAACAAGGACCTTTCGCCCACCACCCGCGATGTGGCTGGCGCGCGCGCCTTGCTGGATCAGGCGGGATGGATCATGGGCGCAGACGGCGTGCGTGCCAAGAATGGCGTCAGGCTTTCTGCCAGAATGATGACGTTGGCCAACCGGCCGGAACTGACCGTGA
>JAYWHQ010000098.1:0-1618 GCA_043777655.1 Allobosea sp.
AGCTCTGGCGGGTCGTGTTCGTGGTGGCTGTCGTGCGGGCAACCGCACCTTCGGTCTGGCCGACGAAGGCAGATGTCGCATCGGTCGAAGCGGCGTCAATCGAAAGTGATTCACCGTTCAACGCGCTGATCTTCAGCTTGTTGTCGGCACCAACCTCGGCACGAACGCCAGTGCCCTCGACATTGAGCGCATCCACAACCTTCTGCACCGTGTCGCCGGTGGCGACGGTCACAGATGTGGTTGTCGAACCGGCTGTCACCGAGAAGGAACCTGCATCAGCAGCAATCGCGGTCTTGGCGGCACCACCGACCAGGGCAGAACCCGTCGAGGAGAGGTTGGTCGAGGCGTTCTGCAGGGCCTGACGAGCCGCACCCTGAGCGGTCTCGACCAGCTTGGTGATGGCCTTGATGCCCTTGTCGGCGGCCTCGACCGTCTTGATGCCAAGACCGATGCCGTCAAGCAGACGGTTGAGATCGCTGGCGCGGTTGTTGAGGCCGGATGCGGTGAAGAAGTTGGCAGGATTGTCGATGGCCGTGTTGACCTTCTTGCCGGTGGCAAGGCGGGTCTGCTGGACGGCAGCGGCGGCCTGTGAAGACTGGATGGAAGACAGCGCGGCGCGCACGCTTGACGAAAGCGAGATGTTGGACATTTGGATCACCTTTCTGGTGAGACTGAACACGGGAAGCTTCGTTCCCGATCGGGTTGTATGTCCCGACAAATGCAACCTTAGAGAGTATCTATAAACGAGAAGTTAAATGGAAATACACGCATAAGTTATGGTTAATGAAAGATGAAAGCGGACTTTGCGCATGACCAGACAGCAAAAAACGGCGCCATGACTGGCGCCGTCTTTGGAAACTACTGGTTCAGGTTGTGGATGCTGACGGGGGTGGCATTGGCCAGTGTGCGCCCCCTCACCCCACCTTCTGATAGTCCTTGATATCCGTGAAGGCGATCTCGGGCGCGCGCTCGGAATCGTATTTGAGCGTGAAGGTCGAGCTTGCCATGAAGACGGGATCGCCATCCAGATCATCGGCCATCACTGATGGTTTGTGCTGAATGAACTTGTCGAGCGCCACCTTGTCGTTCGCTGAAATCCAGCGGCAAATCGAGAACTGGCAGGGCTCGAAGTCGACCGGGATGCCATATTCTGCATCGATCCGCTCCTTCAGCACATCGAGCTGGAGCGCGCCCACCACACCGACGATGGGCGGCGCGCCATCATGCGGCAGGAAGAGCTGCACCACGCCCTCTTCGGCCATCTGCTGCAGCGCCTCGCGCAGCTTTTTCGATTTCATTGCATCCTTCAGCTTGATGCGGCGCAGGATTTCCGGCGCAAAGCTCGGCACACCCCGGAAGAGGATGTCCTCGCCCTCGGTCAGCGTGTCGCCGATGCGCAAGGTGCCATGGTTGGGAATGCCGACGATGTCACCCGCATAGGCCTCATCCGCCAGCTGTCGATCCTGCGCGAAGAAGAATTGCGGCGCATTCACCGGCATGGGTTTGCCCGTGCGGATCAACTTGGCCTTCATGCCGCGCTTCAATGTGCCGGAGCAGACGCGCAGGAAGGCGATGCGGTCGCGGTGGTTGGGGTCCATATTGGCCTGAATCTTGAAGA
>JAYWHQ010000099.1:0-5337 GCA_043777655.1 Allobosea sp.
CAGCGCGTCCTTGCGGGGCTCGGCAATATCTATGTGTCCGAGGTGCTGCACCGCGCCGGGATCAGCCCGAAGCGGCTGGCGGGGCGCATCGGGCCGGCCCGCGTTGCTGCGATTGTCCCGGTGATCCGCGACGTGCTGTCCGAAGCCATCGAGGCTGGAGGGTCTTCCTTGCGCGACCACCGGCAGACGGATGGAGAGCTGGGGTATTTCCAGCACCGTTTCCGCGTCTACGACCGCGAAGGCGAGAGCTGCACCGCACCGCACTGCACGTCAACCATCGCCCGCATCGTGCAATCAGGCCGCTCGACCTTCTATTGCCCGAGCTGCCAGAAGACGCGGTGAGCCAGAGTCAAAGCGTGGCATGGCCTCATGCCGTTGCATGGGCGGCCAATGCCTGCTGCAACCGCCATAGTTGGGCAGAGCTCGCGGGCAGGCCAAAGCGCAGCAGCTGATCGTCCCAATCAAAGCGCCTGACCCAGATGTGCTGGCTGGCGAGGTGCTCGTGCAGGGCTGTGGCATCGCTGTGGTGCGCCAGGCGATACAGCGACGTGCCTCCGACAACTGAAAATCCGTTGCCGACAAGCAGGGCATCCAGAGCAGTGGCTTCGGCCTCAAGCTGGCGGCGCATCTGCGCCGCCCAACCCATGTCCAAGAGCGCTGCCCGGCCAATGGCCAGCGCAGGTCCGGCAACGGCCCACGGGCCAAGCGCTCCACGAAAGCGCGCCGCAATCTCTGCATTGGCGATGAGGAAGCCCAGCCGTACCCCCGCCAGCCCAAAGAACTTTCCGAAAGAGCGCAGCACGACCACCGGGTGCGTTTCACAAAGCCCAACACAGCTGGCATCGGGCATGGTGTCGACAAAGGACTCGTCAACAATCAGCCAGCCGCCGCGCGCCTTGATGTCAGCGGCCATCGACGCGAGCTGGGCCAGAGTGAGCACGCGACCATCAGGATTGTTGGGATTGACCACAATCAGGCTGGTGGCGTCAGCCAGATCAGCCGTGTCGAAGATCTCCACCACGCTGCGACCCGCCGCGCGGAAGGCCGCCACATGCTCATTGTAGGTCGGCGAGAGCACCGCAACGCGGCCTTCAGGCGCGAGCTGTGGCATCCACTGGATCAGCGCCTGCGTGCCAGGTGCGGCAACGATGCGGGCGTTTCGAGGGACGGCATAGGCCGCGCGTGCGGCCATCAGCAGGGCCTCCAGGTCCCGGCTGGCCGGGAGGCTTTCCCAGAAGCGCGGCGCAATTTCCCGCAGGGGCCAGGCATGCGGGTTGATGCCTGTCGAGAGATCGAGCCAATCGTCCGGCGCCCCGCCGAACCGCGCCATCGCCTCTGTCAGATCGCCACCATGCCTCATCAGGGGCTTTTGCCATTGCAAACGCCGTTAAGCCAGTGCGCGCCACAAGACGTGGCAGCTGCAGCTGAGCGCTTTCCATGACATCACCCAAGCACTTGGCGTCGCCCAAGCACTTGGCGTCGCCCAAGCACTTGGCATCACCCATGCACATTTGTGTTGCGACACACATGGACGCCGGGCGGCTGCCTGACCTATCCTTTGCGCCTGAACACAAATCGCATGCAGCCTGAATCGCAGCACACGCACCTGCCTCACGGAGCCTCACGCCATGGCCTATGAAACCATCATTGTCGAAACCCGGGGCGCAGTTGGCGTCATCACGCTCAACCGCCCGCAGGCCCTCAACGCGCTGAACACGAAGCTGATCGCCGAGGTGAACAAGGCGATGGATGGTTTCGAAAAGGACAAGGCCATCGGCTGCATGGTCCTGACGGGCTCCGAGAAGGCCTTTGCCGCGGGCGCCGACATCAAGGAGATGCGGGGACGCAAGTACCCGGCCACGTACATGAACGACACCTTCCGGCAGTGGGACCGCGTGGCCGAACGGCAAAAGCCGATCATTGCCGCAGTCGCCGGCTTTGCGCTGGGTGGCGGCTGCGAACTCGCCATGATGTGCGATTTCATCATCTGCGCCGACAATGCGAAATTCGGCCAGCCCGAGATCAACCTCGGCGTCATGCCGGGTGCCGGCGGCACGCAGCGTCTGACACGCGCCATCGGCAAGGCAAAGGCGATGGACATGTGCCTGACGGGCCGCATGATGGATGCCGCAGAAGCAGAACGTTCCGGGCTTGTCTCGCGCGTTGTGCCGCTTGCCGAGCTTATGGCCGAGACGATGAAGGCCGCCGACAGCATTGCCGCAAAATCGCAGGTGATTGCGGCGATGACGAAGGATTCGATCAACCGCGGTTTCGAGATGACGCTGAACGAGGGCATCCGCGCCGAGCGGCGGCTCTTTGCCTCGATGTTTGCGCTGCATGACCAGAAAGAGGGCATGAATGCCTTCATCGAGAAGCGCAAACCCGCTTTCAAGAACCGCTGAGAGACGATCAAGATGGCCCAAGCCGCAGCTTCCCACGCACACCCTGCGCTCGTCCTGCCGACCTATGCTGATGTCGTGACGGCCGCCGCGCGCATCGAAGGTCACGCGCATCGCACGCCGACCTTGACCTCGCGCACGGCCGATGGGCGCACCGGTGCCAGCCTCTTCTTCAAGGCCGAGAACCTGCAGCGCATGGGCGCTTTCAAGTTCCGGGGTGGCTATAATGCCATTGCGGCCCTGTCGCCTGCCCAGAAGAAAGCAGGTGTGGTCGCCTTCTCGTCGGGCAACCACGCACAGGCGATTGCCCTGTCCGGCACGCTGATGGATGTGCCAACCGTCATCATCATGCCCAAGGATGCGCCTGCTGCCAAAATCATCGCCACCCGCGAGTATGGCGGCGAGGTCATCCTGTTTGATCGCTACACGCAGGACAGGGATGCGCTGGGTCGCGAGATTGCCAGCGCGCGCGGGCTGACCTTGATTCCGCCCTATGACCACCCGGACGTGATTGCAGGCCAAGGCACGGCCGCCAAGGAACTGTTCGAGGATGTGGGCCCGCTCGACATGCTGCTGGTCTGCATGGGCGGTGGCGGGCTGGTCAGCGGCTGCGCGCTTGCCGCTGAAGCGCTCTCACCGGGTTGCAAGGTCTATGCTGTCGAACCCGAGGCCGGAAATGACGGCCAGCAATCGTTCCGCTCGGGCAAGATCGTCAAGATCGCGGTGCCCAAGACCATCGCCGATGGCGCACAGACGAGCTTTCTGGGCAATTACACCTTCCCGATCATCCAGCGCCTCGTCACTGATGTGCTGACCGTGCCGGATGAGGCTCTGATCGAGGCCATGCGCTTCTTTGCCGAGCGGATGAAGCTGGTGCTGGAGCCGACAGGGTGTCTTGCGGCAGCAGCTGCCTTCACCGCCCAGGTGCCGGTCAAGGGCAAGCGGGTGGGCGTGATCCTGTCCGGCGGGAATGTCGACATCGCGACATTTGCCCGCTTCATTGGAGACTCTGCATGAAAAAGCCAGCCGCCAGGAGCGCGACCAAAATCACTGCGAAAAACCGTTTCCGAATCATCACGGCGCCCAGCCTGCCTGCACCTGCTGGCCACTATTCCCATGGCACGGGTTGGGACGATCTGATCTTTGTCTCCGGCCAGCTGGCGCCACGCCCCGATGGCTCGCACACCTCTGGCGAAGCCTTCGAGGTTCAGGCGCGGCAGGCGATTGCCAATCTTCTGGCCATTGTCGAGGCCGGTGGCGGCACAAAGGAAAGCATCCTGCGCTGCACGGCCTATCTGGTCGGTGTCGACAACTGGCCTGCCTTCAACGCCATCTATGCCGAGATTTTCGGGTCACATCGTCCAGCACGCTCTGTCGTCCCGGTGCCACATCTGCATCACGGTTATCTGATCGAGATCGAGGCCATTGCGGCGCGCATCCCGACGCCGGCAAGATCGCGCGCAAAAGCCTGACGAAGCTTGCGGCTTTTCGTTGACGCGCCGCGCGCCAGAGATTATAGCACCCGGATTGCGGCAGAGCGCGCCATGCGTTTCTGCTGCTTTCGTTTTCAACATGCAGCGCTGCAAGCCGCAGCCGCCGTTCCCTGAAGGGGCGGGGTTGGGTCACAGCCGGACCAGGACAGGGATACCATGGCCAATACCAGCTCGGCCAAGAAGGCCACGCGGCAGATTGCGCGTCGTACCGAGGTCAACAAGTCGCGCCGCAGCCGCATGCGCACCTATCTGCGCAAGGTTGAGGAAGCGCTGACGGCCGGTGACAAGACCGCCGCTGCCGCTGCCCTTCAGGCCGCAGAGCCTGAAATCATGAAGGCAGCGCAGAACGGCATTGTTCACAAGAACACAGCCTCACGCAAGGTTTCGCGCCTGTCGGCCCGCGTCAAGGCGCTGGCTGGCTGACGCCCTCCTCCCGCACTCGTGAATGTGACAAAACCCGGCTTGCAGCCGGGTTTTTTGTTGCCGGAATGGCAGGCTGTCCAGCATCGTCATCGCCTGGCGGCTGCATGACCAAAGGCCATCCGCTCAGACTCGGCATCCGGTTTCAAAATGGGCTTCGGACGATTTTATGACAAGGTCAGCTAAAAAGCCGAGACTTTGGTCGATCATAAAAAAATCAATTAAATCAGATACATAACTCATAAGCATTTTTGACGTGATGATTCCGGAGCGGATTCAGGGAGGCGCAGCCCTTGAGTCGGAAAATATAATTTAATTTTTTCGTGCGCTCCGGAAGTTAAGAAAAACTTAACATCCACAAGCTTTTGCAGACAGCCACTGGACAAGCCCGAAGCCTGACTCACGGGCAGATTCGATCCGAAGCCGGCAAGGCGTCTTGCACCGCTTCGAGACCGTCCTGTAGGGTCTTTTCAGATCGGCGGGGCAGACATCGTTCTCCGGTTTTCCTAAAGTTTAGTAGAGCATAAACTCGCACCTGGGGAGGTTTGAGCATGCCTTTGCCTTGTCTGTAGCTAGTTTTGACATGGCAATGGTCTGGTCGCCCGCGAGTTCTTGTGTGGCCTTGGATAAAAACAACAAACCAGGTCTTTCGATTGCCTGATCAAGGCAATCCGAAATCCCTAGATCAACTTCGGCAAATTTTTTGCTGTGAGCTGGCATGTTGCCTTAACGGGGCATGCTGCCTCCAGTGGTGGGGCAACCAATGTTTACTGAACAAGCGGAACACATTCCTATGGCGATGACGACTGGCCCTGCGGCTTCTGGTCCCCAAGGCCCCGAAGCGGGCTGGCAGCGTGTGATACGCCGCTTGCGCGCCGAGCTGGGCGAAGATGTGTTTTCCAGCTGGTTTGCCCGTGTCGAGCTGAACGGCATCGAGGATGGTCAGGCCCATCTCACCGTCCCGACCCGCTTTCTCAAGAGCTGGCTTGAGTCGCATTTCCTTGACCGGCTGCGCAGTCATTGCG
>JAYWHQ010000100.1:0-1617 GCA_043777655.1 Allobosea sp.
CTCTTCAGAAGCGCAGGCGATTCTGGCATAATTTCGGCTGCCCGAACGCCTCATGCGACCCTCACCCGCTTGGGACCATGCAGCTTCGGCGCTGTCAAGCAGCGCAGTTGTGCCAAATGCGCAGCGACATGCCGTCGTCGCATGAGGTTGCGACGATGCGCTGCATTGTTCCGCTGGCGTGGCCATGGTTTTTGACTTATCGCAAACACGGCTGCATACGACCCGGCAATCGGGTCATGTTTCGAATTGGAAGCGTTACAAACACGCTTCAGGTCAGACCAGCCTGAAGGTTGCCACGGGAGCTTAGTTGTCCAAATGCCGTTGAAAATGATCGCCGCCAGCTTGAAAATCGCGAAACTCGCAGTTGTTTTCGGCGTGTGTCTGCTCGCAGGGCAGGCCTTGCTTGCCGGTTCGGCCCTGGCCGCCAATGGCATGCCCCAGCCGTGGCAGATAGATCTTCAGCAACCGGCCACAGAGGTTGCGCGCTACATCGTCTGGTTTCATGACTGGCTTGTTGTGCTGATCACAGCGATTTCGGTCTTCGTTCTGGGGCTTCTGCTCTATGTGATGTGGCGTTTCAGCGAGAAGCGGAACCCGGTCCCCTCCAAGACCACCCACCATGCCGGCCTCGAAGTGGCCTGGACGCTGATTCCCGTTCTGATTCTTGTGGTGGTGGCCATTCCGTCCTTCCGCCTGCTGAAGCTGCAGCTGGAAATTCCGCAAGCCGACATCACCATCAAGGTGACCGGCAAGCAGTGGTACTGGAGCTGGGAATACGCCAAGGACAATGGCGGTTTCGGCTTCGACCAGATCATGCTTGATGACAAGGCGCTGGCGGACGCTGTCAAGAAGGGTGAGCGCAAGCCCGAAGAGGCGCCCCGTCTGCTGGCTGTCGACAACGAGGTTGTCGTGCCTGTCGGCAAGACAGTGAAGGTGCAGGTGACCGCTGCCGACGTCATCCACAAGTTCGCGCTGCCGGCTTTCGGGCTCAAGATCGATGCCATTCCCGGCCGCCTGAACGAGACGTGGTTCAAGGCCGAACGCGAAGGCATCTTCTATGGCCAGTGCTCGTTCATCTGCGGCCAGAACCACGCCTACATGCCGCTGGCCATCCGCGTCGTGAGCGATGCCAATTATGCGACGTGGCTCGCTGACGCGAAAAAGAAATTTGCCAATGCCGGAGATGCGGGATCGCGCGTCGCGGCCTCGGCCGACTGAGCACGTTTCGAACTGAATCTCTGGCCGGATCGGCCACCCGCTTAAGACAAGACGCTTGAAGGAGAATACCCATGGCAACCGCAGGTGTTTATGGCAGCGATGCTCACGCGCATGGCAACCCGACGGGTTGGCGCCGCTGGATGTATTCAACAAACCACAAGGACATTGGCACGCTCTACCTGATCTTCGCGCTTTGCGCCGGTCTGGTGGGTACCTTCCTGTCCATCGCCATGCGCCTGGAGCTCCAGGAGCCGGGCATGCAGTATTTTGCCAACGGCCAGTCCTACAACGTGTTCGTCACAGGCCATGGCCTCATCATGATCTTCTTCATGGTGATGCCGGCGCTGATCGGCGGTTTCGGCAACTGGTTCGTGCCTCTCATGATCGGTGCGCCCGACA
>JAYWHQ010000101.1:0-1612 GCA_043777655.1 Allobosea sp.
TCCTGTTCACGGTGGGCGGCGTCACCGGCGTCGTGCTGGCCAATGCCGGTGTCGACCGCTCGCTGCATGCGACCTACTATGTGGTGGCGCACTTCCACTACGTGCTGTCGCTCGGCGCCGTCTTCGGCATCTTCGCGGGCTATTACTACTGGTTCCCGAAAATGTCCGGCTATGTGATCCCGGACTGGATCGGCAAGCTGCATTTCTGGGTTGCCTTCTTCGGCGCCAACCTGCTGTTCTTCCCGCAGCATTTCCTTGGCCTTGCCGGCATGCCGCGCCACTATGCCGACTATCCTGAGGCTTTCGCCGGCTGGCATTACTGGTCTTCGATCGGCTCCTACATCTTTGTTGGTGGTCTCCTGATCTTCTTTGCGGGCAACATCTACGCCTTCACCAAGAAGCAGTTGGCCGGTGACAATCCGTGGGGCGAAGGCGCCACGACGCTGGAGTGGACGCTGACATCACCGCCGCCCTTCCACCAGTATGAGACGCTGCCTGTCATCACAGGCTCCGATCACTAGCAACGGGTCGCGGGCGGAACCTCACAGCTCCGCCCGCCCTTCCCCGGAGTTGTCATGTCCGCTGCGTTCGATCATCTGAAGTCTGAAACACCTGCCCCCGTTCTCTCGACGGGCGAGGCCGGCGATTTTTTCACGTTGCTCAAGCCGCGGGTGATGTTTCTGGTCGTCATCACCGCCTTCGTCGGCGCGCTGGTGGCGCCCGGTCAGGCGCATCCGGTTCTGTTGGCGGCCTCGATTCTGGCAGTCGCCGTTGGTGCCGGTGCCTCTGGCTGCCTGAACATGTGGTATGATGCCGACATCGATGCCGTGATGACGCGCACGGCCAAGCGCCCAATTCCCGCAGGGCGCATCTTGCCTGGCGAGGCGTTGGCGTTCGGGTTGGCGCTGTCGGTTGGCTCCGTGCTGGTGCTGGGCCTGATCGCCAACTGGCAGTCGGCCGCATTTCTCGCGTTCACGATCTTCTTTTATGCTGTTGTCTATTCGATGTGGCTCAAGCGCTCGACGCCGCAGAACATCGTGATCGGTGGCGCAGCCGGCGCTTTCCCGCCAATGATCGGCGAGATGATCGTCACGGGCCAGTTCGGCATGGCCTCATTCGTTCTGTTCGCGATCATCTTCCTCTGGACGCCGCCGCATTTCTGGGCGCTGGCACTGGTGAAATCGGCTGATTACGGGCGTGCCGGCATCCCGATGATGCCGAACGTTGCCGGCCCTGCAGCCACGCGCCGCCAGATCATGGCCTACACGCTGGTGATGGCGCCTGTTGCCGTGCTGCCCGCCCTGATGGGTTTTGGCGGCGCGATCTATGGCGTTGTTTCTGTTGTCACGGGGCTGGGCATGATCGTGCTGTCGTGGCGCGTGCTGACGATCACAGAGGGCGAGCCTGCCGTCAAAGCCTCGCAGGCGCTGTTTGGTTTTTCGATTCTCTATCTGTTCCTGCTCTTCATCGTGCTGATGGCTGAACACGGCCTTGGCCTGATGGTGGCATTGCCGAAGGTGCTGTGATGGCTGAATCCAAGGCACCACCGCCCGCAGCCTTCAGCGCCGAGGACCTTGCCCGGCGCAGGCGGCGTTCTGTTGCTCTGGGGCTG
>JAYWHQ010000102.1:0-5318 GCA_043777655.1 Allobosea sp.
TGGGCGGCGATGACGGTGCTGCGCGCGACGCCAAGATCGCCACGGCAAAGACGCTGCGCGTCAATGTCGACACGCTCGAACATCTGATGACCATGGTCTCCGAGCTGGTGCTGACCCGCAACCAGCTGCTGGAAATCGCCCGCCGTCAGGATGATTCCGGCTACAAGGTGCCACTGCAGCGGCTCTCCCACATCACGGCCGAGCTGCAGGACGGCGTGATGAAGACGCGGATGCAGCCCATTGGCACCGCCTGGTCCAAGCTGCCGCGCATCATCCGCGATTTGGCGCATGAACTCGACAAGAAGATCGAACTGGTCATGGACGGCTCGGAGACCGAGCTGGATCGCCAGATCCTTGATCTCATCAAGGATCCGCTCACGCACATGGTGCGCAACTCGGCCGATCACGCCATCGAGACGCCGCAGGAGCGCCGCGCGCTCGGCAAGCCCGAGCACGGCACGGTCAAGCTCTCGGCTTTCCACGAGGGTGGATCGATCACCATCGTCGTCGCCGATGACGGTCGTGGCCTGAACATCCCGAAAATCCGGCAGAAAGCCCTGCAGAACCGCCTCATCAGCGAGGCGGAGCTGGAGCGCATGCCGGAGGCGCAGATTGCGCGCTTCATTTTCCACCCCGGCTTTTCGACGGCAGCCAACATCACCTCGGTCTCCGGGCGCGGCGTCGGCATGGATGTCGTCAAATCCAACATCGATGCCATTGGCGGCACGGTCGACATCGCGACTGTCGCTGGCGAAGGCACGACCATGACGGTCAAGATTCCGCTGACGCTGGCCATTGTCGCTGCCCTGATCGTGTCGGCCCACGACCAGCGCTTTGCGATTCCGCAGATCGCGGTGCGCGAGCTGGTGCGGGTCAAGGCTGACAGCGAACACCAGATCGAGCTCATCAATGGCGCGCCGGTCCTGCGCCTGCGCGACCGTCTGCTGCCGGTTGTCGCCCTCTCCGGGCTGATGGCCCTGCGCGAGGGCCCGACCCAGGCTGACGGCTTCATCGTCGTCACCCAGGTCGGCAGCCGCCAGTTCGGCATCATGGTCGATGGCGTGTTCCACACCGAGGAAATCGTGGTGAAGCCGATGTCGGCCAAGCTGCGCTCGCTGCCGGTCTTCTCCGGCAACACCATCCTTGGTGATGGCGCGGTGGTGCTGATCGTCGATCCCAACGGCATCTCGCGCATGGTTGGCGCGATCGATGGCGAGCAGCAGGACAAGTTCCAGGCAGCGCAGGTCAGCAATACAGGTGCGGCTGAGACCGTCACCATGCTGGTCTTCAAGGGCGGCGGCGACGGCTACAAGGCGATTCCGCTCTCGGTCGTCACCCGCCTCGAGGAAATCGAGGCCAGCACCATCGAAATGTCGAGCGGTCGTGCCCTGCTGCAGTATCGCGGGCGGCTGATGCCGATTGTCGCTGCAGCCCATGATGTCGACATTCGCCGCGATGGCGCGCAATCGATGATCATCTTCTCGGATGGTGACCGCGCGATGGGTCTCGCCGTCGATGCGATTGTCGACATTGTCGAAGACAGGCTCGACATCGAGATGGCCGGTCACTCCGAACTCGGTGTCATCGGCTCTGCCGTCATCCGCGGCCGCGCCACCGAGATCATCGACATCGCCCATTTCCTGCCGATGGCTTATCCTGACTGGCTGACCGGCAGCCGCCGCCCGCAGAGCGAGGCAGCCCAGCAGCACGTGCTGCTGGTCGATCCCTCGCCCTTCTTCCGCGACATGCTGGGGCCTGTGCTGAAGGCCGCCGGCTACAGGGTCGTGATGGCAGCCAATGCAGCCGAGGCCAACGAGGCTCTCAACCGCAATGCCCGGATCGTGGCGGCCGTGGTTGATGTCGAGGCCTCTCCGGAGGATGGCTTTGCCTTCATCCGCAAGCTGCATGCCAATGTCGGCCATGCGCATCTGCCAGTGGTTGCACTCGCTGCCTTCGCAACCACCATGCTGGCCGAACAGGCCCATGCCGCAGGCGTGCACGACATCATCGCCAAGTTTGACCGCCGCGCGCTGATCCTGGCGCTGGCGGCCCTCGTTCCCGCCCTGAAGGATGCTGCCTGATGAATGTCCAGTCGACCATCGCAGCCGGCAGTGCCACGCCCGCCAACACCAACCAGCCATCTGGCGCCGCAACCGACCTCAACGGGCTGGACTATGTCACGATCACCATCGATAGCCAGATGTTCGGGCTGCCGATCCAGCGCGTGCATGATGTCTTCCTGCCAAGCCAGATCACCATCGTGCCATTGGCCCCGCCGGAGATTGTTGGCCTGCTCAACCTGCGCGGCCGCGTCGTCACCGCCATCAGTCTGCGCCACCGCATGAAGATGACCGCGCGCGACGCCGCTGCGGGCACAGCGCTGATGGCAGTCGGCATCGAGCACAAGGGCGAAGCCTTTGCGCTGATCGTCGATGCTGTCGGCGAAGTGCTGCGTCTGGGCGAGAGCACATTCGAGCCCAATCCCGTCCATCTCGATGCAGGCTGGGCGGCTGTCTCAGCCGGAGTGCACCGGCTGGAGGACAAGCTCCTGATCGTTCTCGATGTCGATGCCGTCCTGACTTTCGATATTTCTGCCGCAGCCTGAAGCGACCAATGCCAGATACTGGCCGGAGACCACGCCCATGAAACACTGCCTTGTTGTCGATGATTCAGCCGTGATCCGCAAAGTCGCGCGGCGCATCCTCGAAGGTCTGCAGTTCCGCATCACCGAGGCCGAGGATGGTTCGATGGCGCTGGATGCCTGCCGCAGCCAGATGCCTGATGCCGTGCTGCTCGACTGGAACATGCCGGTGATGGACGGCTATGACTTCCTGCGCGGCTTGCGCCAGATGCCGGGCGGTCGCGAGCCCAAGGTGGTGTTCTGCACCACCGAGAACGACATCGCGCATATCGCACGCGCCATGCATGCCGGTGCCGATGAGTACATCATGAAGCCTTTCGACAAGGAAATCGTGACCTCGAAGATGCAGCAGGTCGGCCTCATCTGACGGGACGCCGCCTGCTGATGCTGCCAGAAACACTTGGCGAGGCCTGCAAGACCACGAATGGAACAGGCTTCGCTCGGGGCCTCAAGCTCAGCCTCGTTCGGGCTGAAGGACACTGATGATCCAAAATGCTGCCCTTCGTGAACAGCCGGATGCCGCGCGCAGGCGTGTGCTGGTTGTCGACGATTCGGTGGTGGTGCGCGGCCTCTTCTCGCGCTGGCTGGCAGATGCCGAGGGGCTCGAGGTCGTTGGCACGGCAGGCAACGGCGCGCAGGCCATCGAGGCCGTTGCGCGGCTGGCGCCCGACATTGTCGTGCTCGATCTCGACATGCCCGAGATGGATGGGTTGACGGCTCTGCCGCTCCTGCTTCAGGCCAATCCGAAACTGGCCATCGTCGTGGCTTCGACACTGACCGAGCGCAATGCGCGCCTGTCGATGAAGTGCCTGGCGCTGGGCGCCATTGACGTGCTGGGCAAGCCAAGCACCAACCGCGATCTCACACTTTCGGTCGAGTTCCGGCAGGAGCTGGTCCGCAAGCTGCAGGGCCTCGACGGGGCCCGCCCCTGCGCCATGTCGCCGGTGCGCAGCCCCGTGGCCGAGAAGCTTGCGACATCCACCCCCGGACAAACCGGGCTGGTGCGCGACCTGCGCCCTTACATCACCGGCGATCCGCGTTTTCTGCTGATCGGGGCTTCCACCGGTGGGCCGCGCGCAGTTGCCAAGGTGCTCGGCGACATTGGTGGCGCGCTCAGGAATCTGACGACGCTGGTGGTGCAGCATATGCCGCCGGTCTTCACCGCATCCTTTGCCAGCCAGATTGCCAGCCATACCGGCACACCCGCGCGCGAGCCTCATGATGGCGAGCGGCTGGTTCCCGGCAACATCTACATCGCGCCAGGTGGCCGCCATTTCGGCATCGCACGGCAGCAGGGCCACCCGGTGGCGCGCATTTGTGACGGCGCGCCGGTGCGCTTCTGCCGCCCTGCCGTCGATGTGCTTTTCAATGATGCAGCCAGCCTGCTGGGCTCATCCGCCATCGCGGTTGTGCTGACAGGCATGGGAACCGATGGCACCGATGGCGCGCGCAGCCTGCGCGCCGCCGGTTGCGCGGTGATCGCACAGGATGAAGCGTCGAGCGTGGTCTGGGGCATGCCAGGTTCGGTCGCGAAAGCAGGCCTTGCGAGCCTTGTGATGCCGGCCAACGAGATTGGGCTGGCATTGCGGTTCATGGCCGAGAAAAGGCCGCACGCAAGATGACCGAAGCTGAATTCCAGTACCTGCGCGAGATGCTGCACAAGAAGTCAGGGCTCTCCCTGACGATCGAGAAACGCTATCTTGTTGAAAGCAGGCTTGGCTCGCTCTGCCGCCGCCGCAAGATCGACAGCATCGGCGAACTGGTGCGGATGATCCGCTTTGGCAGCAACCCTGAACTCGAGAACGCCGTCATCGAAGCGATGACGACCAACGAGACGCTGTTCTTCCGGGATCGGGTGCCGTTCGAGCTGTTCAGCAAGGTCGTGCTGCCCGAAGCCTTGGAGCGCAACCGCACGAGCCGCACTCTGCGCATCTGGTGTGCGGCGGTCTCGACGGGCCAGGAAGCCTATTCGCTTGCCATGATTCTCGATGACATGGCGGCTCAGCTCGCTGGCTGGCGCATTGATATCGTTGGCACCGACATTTCCGAAGAGGTGCTGCAGAAAGCGCGCGCTGGCCTCTACAGCCAGTTCGAGATGCAGCGCGGCCTGCCGACACCGATGCTGCTGAAGCATTTCACGCAAGACAGCGACCAGTGGCGCATCTCGCAGAAGCTGCGCAACATGGTGCAGCTGAAGCGCCTGAACCTGCTGGAGGACACCGGCAGCCTCGGCACCTTCGACATCATCTTCTGCCGCAATGTGCTGATCTATTTCGATCTCATCACCAAGGCCAAGGTGATGGGCGAGCTGGCGCGCCGCCTGAAGCCGGAGGGCGCCCTGCTGCTTGGGGCAGCAGAAACCGTGATCGGCATCTGCGACGCCTTCACGCCGGACCGGACCAACCGCGGGCTCTATCGCCCGGCAGACCCGAAGGCCATCAATGTCGGGCTGCCCCTGGCTCCCCGCCTGCTGGCAGCACTGGGTCAGCGAGCGTGAACACCGGCACACCCGGCCGGGCGCCAAGCCTCACGGATCCGGGCTGATCGCGACAAATCGCGAAGCTGTCCCGCAAACAAAAACCCCGCCAGTGAGGCGGGGTCCCGTTGACCTGTCGTTTACATCCGACGTCCAGATCTCAATCCTTCTGTTGCGCGACCCTGCGGGCCACCCTGCCCT
>JAYWHQ010000103.1:0-1607 GCA_043777655.1 Allobosea sp.
AGGGGCTGGTGATCGTGGATTGCACCACCGCTGATCCCAACTCGACACTGGCGCTGCATGCAGAGCTTGCGCCCATGGGCGTGACCTTCTGCGATGCCCCTTTGGGTGGCACGCCGGCCAACGCACAACTTGGCCAGCTCTCGGCCATGGTTGGTGCCGATGATGCGACATTTGCACGCATCAAGCCGGTTTGTGACACCTGGGCGCAGAAAGTGGTGCATCTCGGGCCCGTCGGGGACGGCCACAAGATGAAGCTGCTGAACAACTTCGTCGCCATGGGTTATGCTGCGATCTACTCTGAAGCCCTGGCGCTCTCGCAGAAGGTCGGCATCACGCCGCAGGTGTTTGATTCTGTCCTGCGCGGCAGCCGGATGGATTGCGGTTTCTACCAGACCTTCTTCCGCTATGTGCTGGAGCGTGACCTTGACGCTCACCAGTTCACGCTGGTCAATGCACTGAAGGACATGCGCTATCTGGAGTCGATGGCCGATGGCGTCTCGATCGCCAATCCGGTCGGCAACGCGGTGAAGAACAGCTATGCGCTGGCCTGTGCGGCGGGCATGGAGCAGGACTATGTGCCGATGCTGTCTGATGCCGTGGCGAGGTTCAACGGCACGAAGCTGGCCTGAACGGAAGGCTGGGGTGCTGCCGTTTCAATCAATCCGGGCCGAGGCCACAGGCACGGCCCGGACGCGCTCGCGATAGATCAGGTAAAGCCCTGATGCGATCACGATGGCCGCGCCAACGAAGGTCCACCGGTCGGGCAATTGATCAAAAATCAGCCAGCCCAGGGCCAGCATCCAGATGATCTGCGAGTAGATGAACGGTGCCAGGATGCCGGCAGGTGCGCGCCTGTGCGCCTCGATGATGAACCAGTGGCCGATGGCAGCGAGTGCCCCGATCAGCAACATCACGCCCCAATCAACCGGGCTTTGCGGCATGCTCCAGACGCTCGGCAGGACCGGGCTCATCACGATGACGCCGGCAATGCCGGAATAGAACATCGTTGTGTCTGACGAATCATGTGCGGCCAACAGCCGGGTCAGCAGGCTATAGGCTGCATAGCAGAAGCAGCCGACCACCGAGAGCAGCGCTGCCGGGTGCATTCCGCCAACGCCCGGTCGGGTGATGATGAGCACCCCGACAAAGCCGACCGCAATGGCGATCAGACGGCGCGGCCCCACCCATTCGCCCAGCACCGGGCCTGCCAGCAGCGCCACCAGCATCGGCGTGGCAAAGATGATCGAGATCGTCTCGGCCAACTGGAGATATTGCAAGGCAATGAAGTTGAGCGCCGTCGAGCCGACCAGCAAGAGTGAGCGGGCTGCCTGCAGCCAGGGTTTGCGCGTCACCAGAATGCCGGGCCGCGACCAGGGGTTGAGCACAGCCGAGACCAGGATCACGCTCACCGTGTAGCGGATCCAGGTGACCTGCAGCGGGTCCATGGTCCGGCCCAGCCACTTGGCGCAAGCATCGAGCCCGGAAAAACAGAACAGGGCGGCACACATCAGCCCGATGGCGATGAAGCGGTTGCGCGCTGTGGCAGGAGGGGCAGATTTGGGAGCCGACAAGGTGACAGCGCTATGCGTTCAAGGAATGTTGCAGGC
>JAYWHQ010000104.1:0-1605 GCA_043777655.1 Allobosea sp.
ATCGGTGTCGCGGCCATGGTGACCTGGTATCTGTTGGCGCGCGGGTGAGATGATGTTCGGATTTGGCATTCTCACCGGTCTTCTCGTCCTGCCGCTGGTCGGCGCGGCCTTCATTCTGGCGCTGCGCGGCTCGGAAGAGGCCGTCAATTCCAATGCGCGCTGGGCTGCACTTGCCACCACGCTGGCCACCTGCGGGCTGGCTTTCGTCGCCTGGTCGCGCTTTGACACCTCAAGCGCGCAGTTCCAGCTGGTCGAGAGCCATGCGTGGCTCTCGGAAACCATCCGCTTCAAGCTGGGCGTTGACGGCTTCTCGCTGCCCTTCGTCGTGCTCACCGCCTTCCTGATGCCGTTCTGCATCGTGGCATCCTGGGAGTCCGTCCAGAAGCGCGTGCGCGAATACATGGTCGCCTTCCTGCTGCTGGAAGCGATGATGATCGGCGTCTTCGTCGCGCTCGATCTTGTGCTGTTCTACATCCTGTTCGAGGCTGGCCTCATCCCGATGTTCCTCATCATCGGCATCTGGGGCGGCAAGCGGCGGGTTTATGCCAGCTACAAGTTCTTTCTCTACACGTTGCTCGGCTCGGTGCTGATGCTGCTCGCCATCATGGCGATGTACTGGAACGCAGGCACCACCGATATTCAGGCCCTGCTGGCCCACAAGTTCCCGGCCAACATGCAGACCTGGCTGTGGCTGGCCTTCTTCGCCTCTTTCGCCGTCAAGATGCCGATGTGGCCGGTCCACACCTGGCTGCCGGATGCGCATGTGGAAGCGCCCACCGCAGGCTCGGTCATCCTGGCGGCCATCCTCTTGAAAATGGGCGGCTACGGCTTCATCCGTTTCTCGATCCCGATGTTCCCCGAAGCTTCGGCGATGTTCGCGCCGATGGTGTTTGCACTCTCCGTCATCGCCATCATCTACACCTCGCTGGTGGCGCTGATGCAGGAGGACATCAAGAAGCTGATCGCCTATTCCTCGGTTGCCCATATGGGCTTCGTCACGATGGGCCTGTTCACGCTCACCCCGCAGGGCATTCAGGGCGCCATGTTCCAGATGGTCAGCCACGGGCTGGTTTCAGGCGCGCTCTTCCTGTGTGTCGGCGTGGTCTATGACCGGATGCACACGCGCGAGATCGCGGCCTATGGCGGGCTGGTGAACCGAATGCCGCTTTATGCAGTGGCCTTCATGGTTTTCACCATGGCCAATGTCGGCTTGCCGGGCACGGCGGGCTTTGTCGGCGAATTCCTGACGCTGTTGGGCGCGTTCAAGGCCAATCCCTGGGTCGCGTTCTTTGCGACAACCGGCGTCGTGCTGTCGGCTGCCTATGCGCTCTGGCTCTATCGCCGCGTGATGTATGGCGAGATGGTCAAGCCCGAGCTGAAGACCATCACGGATGTCAACGCCCGCGAGATCCTGCTGCTGGCGCCGCTGGTGGCGCTGACGATCTGGTATGGCATTGCGCCTGGCCAGATCCTCGATGCCTTTGCCGCGCCCACCGAGGCGCTCATCAAGAACTATCAGGCTGCGTTGACTGCCGTGAAAACGGCCGCGATCGTGGTGCAATAAGGTGGAAGCGATGACCGTTCCTGCGCTGGGGCCAGCCCTTC
>JAYWHQ010000105.1:0-1601 GCA_043777655.1 Allobosea sp.
TTCTTCATGCTGATCGGCTCCGCCTTTGGTGCGGGCCTCATCGTCGTCGCACTGTTCTTCGTGCTGATTCTCGGCATGTTTTTCACAAGCCTGTGGAACTGGGCCATCGAACGCGTGGCCTATCGCCCCTTGCGCGGCTCGTTCCGTCTGGCGCCGCTGATCTCGGCCATCGGCATGTCGATTGTGCTGCTGAACTTCGTGCAGCTCATTCAGGGCCCACGCAACAAGTCCATCCCGCCGATGCTCAACAAGTCGATCACCATCATCGAGAGCGCGACTTACCCTGTCTCGATTTCCTACAAGCAGATCGTCATCATGGTGACGACAATCGTGCTGCTGGCCGCCTTCTGGTATGTGGTGCAGAAGACGCCGCTCGGCCGCGCCCAGCGCGCCTGCGAGCAGGACCAAAAGATGGCGTCGCTGCTCGGCATCGATGTGGATCGCACGATCTCGATCACCTTCATCATGGGTGCGGCCCTCGCGGCCGTCGCCGGTGTGATGTTCCTCGTGCTCTATGGCGTGGTGAACTCGCATGATGGCTTCGTGCCGGGCGTGAAAGCCTTTACTGCGGCCGTTCTGGGGGGCATCGGCTCGCTGCCGGGCGCGGTCCTCGGCGGGCTGCTGATCGGCCTCATCGAGGTCATGTGGTCAGCCTATTTCACCATCGACTACAAGGATGTCGCGGCATTCTGCATTCTGGCTGTCGTGCTGGTCTTCCTGCCCTCCGGCATTCTCGGACGGCCCGAAGTGGAAAAGGTCTGACCATGGTCAAAGCCACACGCACGCAACCCCCGACCGCCCCTGCGGTGCCGCGCGGTCTCGATCCGAAGGCCGCGCTGAAGGATGCAGCCTTTGCGGCTCTCATCACCTTCGGCCTCTGCATCCCCATCGTTGCCTGGGGCACGCGCCAGAACCTGAACAACGAACTGGTGCTTGATGCCCGCTGGGACACGGTCGCCTGGGCAGTCGCCATCGTTTTCGTTGGTCGTTTCCTGATGGCTTTGCGCGGCCAGCAGCGCGCAGCAGGAGCGGAAGCCTACATCACCATGCCCAAGGGGCTGATGGGCTTCTTCAACCGCCATTCACGTACCTTCTCGGCGTTGGGGCTGGGCTTTCTCATCACCTTCCCGATCATTGCGATCACGCTGGCGGGCTGGCAGGGCTCGCTGAAATGGATCGATAATTTTGGCGTCCAGATCCTGATTTACGTCATGCTCGGCTGGGGCCTGAACATCGTCGTCGGCCTCGCCGGGCTGCTCGACCTTGGCTATGTGGCGTTCTACGCGGTCGGCGCCTATTCCTACGCGCTGCTTGCCAAGAATTTCGGCCTGTCCTTCTGGGTGCTGCTGCCGATGGCTGGCATCCTGGCGGCCTTCTGGGGCGTGTTGCTTGGCTTCCCCGTCCTGCGGTTGCGCGGTGACTATCTCGCCATTGTCACGCTGGCTTTCGGCGAGATCATCCGGCTGGTGCTCATCAACTGGACCGATTTCTCGAATGGCTATGCCGGCATCTCGGGCATCCCGCGCCCGACCTTTTTCGGCATACCCTTCAACGCGAGTGACACAGGGTTCGCGGCTGTCTTCGGGCTTGAGTTCACGCCG
>JAYWHQ010000106.1:0-1601 GCA_043777655.1 Allobosea sp.
GCGGTTTCCTGTCCAGCATCTTTGGTGGTGGGGCTGCCGCAACAGCGGCTGGCGCTGCGCCGCGCGCGCCCGGTGGCGCAACGCATCTGCCTCGCACCGGCCCCGCCGGTGGCTGGGCCGGAAGCGGCAATGCGCAGCCCGGACAGGCGGGCATGACGCCTGGCCAGCAGGGCATGAACCAGGCAGGGATGAACCAGCCAGGGATGCCCCCACAACGCCAGGGCGGCGGCTTCATGGCGACAGCCCTGACGACTGCGGCAGGTGTCGCTGGCGGTATGGTTGTTGGCTCCATGCTGATGAATGCCTTCTCTGGAAGCAAGCCAGGTGCTGACCAGCAGGCTTCCGCCAGCAAGGGCGAGGAAGCCGCGACCGAGCAGCCAGCGGCCTATCAACCCGCAGCCAACGAGCCAGCAACGCAACAGGATGCAGGCTATCAGGACGCCGCTTATGATGATGGCAGCGGTGGCGATGATGGCGGCGGTGACTGGGCCTGATCCGATTTTCGCCCTGTCAGAACAACACATGCCGCCCGGTGATCCCGGGCGGTTTCTTTTGGGACAGACAAAGCACTTGCGGATGGGCTCGATCAGTTTAGATTGATTCTAAACTATGCGAGGACCACATGAAGCGCTTCGATGAACTGACCGAGCCTGAGGTGCTGGCATTGGCCATTGCCAATGAGGAGGAGGACGCCCGCATCTACCTCAACTTCGCTGCAAAGCTGCGCCCGCAGTTTCCGGCTTCGGCGAAGGTTTTCGAGGAGATGGCGGAAGAGGAGCAGGGCCATCGTCACAGCCTGCTCGCGCTCTATGAACGCAAGTTCGGCAAGGAACTGCCCTACATCACGCGTGGCGATGTGCGGGGTTTTCTCAAGCGCAACCCGGTCTGGCTGGCGGATGGGCTGCGCATCGATGTGGCGCGCCGACAGGCCGAACTGATGGAGTTCGAGGCCGCGGCCTTTTACGCGAAATCAGCCGAGCGGGCGCGCGACACGGATGTGCGCAAGCTGCTCGGCGACCTGGCCGAAATCGAGAAAAAGCACGAGAGCCTTGCTGCCAAGCTGGGCGAAACCATCCTGACCGATGATGTCCGCTCCGAAGAGGACGCCACCAAGAAGCGGATTTTCGTGTTGCAGGTGGTGCAGCCAGGGCTGGCCGGGTTGATCGACGGCTCCATCTCGACGCTGGCGCCGATTTTTGCGGCAGCCTTTGCCACGCATAACACCTGGAACACTTTTCTTGTGGGATTGGCCGCCTCGCTGGGTGCAGGCATCAGCATGGGCCTGACCGAGGCGATGTCCGATGACGGGCTGGTGACCGGGCGCGGCTCGCCCTGGATCAGGGGTGTGGTCTGCGGGCTGATGACAGCCCTGGGTGGGCTGGGCCACACGCTGCCCTATCTCATTCCCGATTTCTGGACAGCCACTGCGGTCGCCGGCATCATCGTCATCTTCGAACTCTGGGCGATTGCCTGGATCCGCTGGAAATACATGGAGACGCCGTTCACCAGCGCCATGGTGCAGATCGTGCTCGGCGGCCTGCTCGTGCTGGCCACCGGCATTGTCATCGGCAGTTCATAGGCCAGGTTCGGGCTTCAGATGA
>JAYWHQ010000107.1:0-5276 GCA_043777655.1 Allobosea sp.
GAGCGGTTGCCCACTGTAGCTGGCCAGCGCATGACGAAGGATGGCGTCATCGTCATCATCGCCCAGCGCTTCCGCGAGCAGGAACGCAACCGGGCCGATGCGCTGGAGCGGCTGAAAGCCATCCTGATTGAAGCCTCACATCGGCCGAGAATTCGCCGACCGACCAAGGCCACCTACGGTTCGCAATTGCGCAGGCTCGATTCCAAGGCCAAGCGCAGCCGTGACAAGGGCTTGCGCGGCTCATCGGGCCGCGCGGACGAGTAGGGCGACGATGGCCGCTTATCGTGATGATTCAGAGCCCCCGGCAGGCAATCCGTCAGCGCGGTTTGCTGAGCAGAAGCGCAAGGTGCCGCGTAAGATCACGGCATTGTATCTCCAGAATGCCGCCAAGCATTACCTGGAGCGCTATGCCGCACCATCAGCGCAGCTCGCCCGTGTGCTTGAACGCAAGGTCTGGAACTCGTGCCGACACCATGGCGACGACCCGGCCAGCTTCCGGGCGATAATCGACGAGGTGGTGGCGCGCGCGGTCAAGATCGGATTGGTCGATGACAAGCGTTTTGCCGAGAACCGCAGTGCCTCGCTGCGGCGCAAAGGGCAATCGGCGCGCATGATTGCCGTGCGGCTCTCTGCCAAGGGCGTGACCCGCGAGCTGGTTGCCAGCACGACCGCCGGGCTTGGCGATGGCGACCATGAGGCTGCGGTGATCGCTGCACGCCGGAAGCGGCTGGGGCCCTGGCGCAGGGCCGAGCGCGAAACCTATCGCCAGAAGGATGTCGCAGCCCTCATGCGTCAGGGCTTCAGCGGAGCGATTGCACGGACCGTTGTGGATGGGGACGCAGAGGAGCTGTCAAACCCTGGAGCCTGAGCGGGACGCCGGCTCGTGCACGATGAGATCGAACGCATCGGGGCCACCTTGATTCGCATAAGACATATTATGGAACTTAAATGACGAGCTCCATACCATCAAAGGCGGCTTCCACGCCCTCTGGCAGTTCCGCTGTGAGCTTTGCATGGTCGAGATCAGTGTGCAGGTTCGTCAGCACGGCGCGCCTGGGCTTCAGTGTCTCGATCATGGCCAGGGCCTCTGACACACTGAAATGCGTCGGATGGCGGGTGTAGCGCAAGGCATCGAGAACCAGCACGTCCAGACCCTGCAGTCTCTCCTGAGCCTCTCGCGGCAAATCACTGACATCACTGGCATAAGCCAGATTGCCGAAGCGGAACCCAAGCGCTTCATAGCCGCGTCCATGCTCCATGCTGAACGGCAGTGCCGTCAGCATCCCGCCAGCGCCCTCGATTTGAACCTCATGTGCCGGACGCATCGGCCACAGCGTCATGATGGGTGGGTAGTCAGAGCCTTCTGGCGTCTCGAAAATGTAGCCAAAGCGCTGCCGCAGCGTCGATTCGGTGACCTGCGTCGCATAGGCCGGAATGATCTTGCGCATGTGAATGACAAGCGGCCTGATGTCATCAATGCCATGGGTATGGTCGGCGTGATCATGGGTGAAGAGTATCGCGTCGAGATGTCTCACGTCAGCGTCAATCAGCTGTTCGCGCAGGTCAGGTGATGTGTCGACCAGAATGCGCGTCGTGCCTTTGCTGCCTTTTTGCTCGACCAGAATGGAACAGCGTCGCCGCCGGTTCTTCGGGTTGGCCGGATCACAGGCACCCCAGCCTGTCCCCGGACGTGGCACGCCGCCAGATGAGCCACATCCCAGTATGGTGACCTTAAGGGTCATCGCGCCTCTGCAGGGCTGGCATGGTCCATCTTCCAGTAGCAGCGCTTTGCATTGGCTGTCGTGATGCGCGCCATGTCCAGAAGCGAGACGCCCTTGACCTCTGCCAGAACTCTGGCCGTTTCTGCGACATAGGCCGGCTCGTTGCGCTTGCCGCGATGGGGCATGGGCGCAAGGTAGGGCGCATCGGTTTCCACCAGCAGCCGGTCCAGCGGTACGTCATGCGCGATCTGGCGCAGCTCCTCTGAGGCTTTGAAGGTCAGAATGCCGGAGAACGAAATGTAGAGCCCGAGCTCGACGCCGGTGCGTGCCAGTTGTGCGCCGGACGAGAAGCAGTGCAGGATGGCCGGGAAAGCGCCCTTGCCCATTTCATCGCGCAGCATCGCAGCCATGTCCTCATCCGCCTGCCTTGCATGGATCACCAACGGCAGCTGCGTCATGCGGGCGGCAGCGATGTGGGTGCGTAGTCCTTGCGCCTGGGCATCACGCGGGCTCTTGTCATAGTGATAGTCCAGCCCGGCTTCCCCGATGCCGACGCATTTGGGATGCTTTGAAAGCGTCGCCAGCTGCTCGGCCGTGACGTCCAGCTCCTCATGCGCGCCATGGGGATGGGTGCCGACCGTGCACCAGACATTGCCGAACCGCTCAGTGATCGCCGTGTAGGCAGTGAACCGCGAAACGCGCGTCGAGATCGTCACCATCCGGCTGATGCCGGCCGTCTGCGCGCGCGCAACCAGAGCCTCGAGATCCTCGAATTCCGGGAAATCGAGATGGCAATGCGTGTCGACGAGATCGAGCTGGTCCGTCATTACGCCCCCTCGCCCACCGCTTCCGGCTCGATATAGCGTGGAAAGATCGGCGCGGGCGCTGGCAAGGCTGCGCCCGACACCAGCCGGTTCGTGCTGCCCACATGCACAAACTGGCGCTGTTCAGCGGGCACGCCCAACAGGTCGAGCAGCCTTTCGGCGGAAGACGGAATGAACGCCTGTGCCATCAGCCCAACCGCCCGCAACGTTTCGGCTGTGACATAAAGCACTGTGTCGCGCCGCGCCGGATCGGTCTTGGTCAGCTTCCAGGGCTCTTGGGAGGCGAAGTAGCGGTTGGCTTCTGCCACCACAGCCCAGATTTCGGCAAGGATCGTGTGCAGTGCATAGTCACCGAAGGCGGCGCGTGCCTTGGCAGGCAGTGCATCGGCCTGTGCCAGCATGGCCTGATCTTCGGGCGTGAAGGCGCCATGGGCCGGCACCGCGCCGTTGCAATTCTTGGCGATCATCGACAGCGAGCGCTGTGCCAGATTGCCCAGATCATTGGCGAGATCGGCATTGGTGCGGGCGATGATCGCCTCATGGCTGTAGCTGCCATCCTGGCCGAATGGCACCTCGCGCAGAAAGAAATAGCGCAACTGGTCGGTGCCATAGGTCTGCGCCAATGCCATCGGATCGATGACATTGCCGACCGACTTCGACATCTTCTCGCCGCGGTTGAACAGGAAGCCGTGGACCACGACCTGCTTGGGCAAGGGCAACTTGGCCGACATCAGGAAGGCCGGCCAGAAGATGGCGTGAAAACGGGTGATGTCCTTGCCGATGACATGCACGTCTGCGGGCCAGAATTTCGCGCGCGGAGATGCGGCATCCGGCCAGCCGGTTGCTGTTAGATAATTCGTCAGCGCATCGACCCAGACATACATGACATGCTTGGCGTTGCCGGGCACCGGAATGCCCCAGTCAAAGGTCGTGCGGCTGATTGATAGGTCCGCCAGCCCGCGCTTCACGAAAGCAATGATCTCGTTGAAGTATTTCTCGGGCTGCACGAATTGCGGGTTGGCCTCGTAGTGTTTGAGCAGACGCTCGCCGAAGGCTGACAGCCTAAAGAAATAGCTCTCTTCTTCCACCCATTCGACCGGTGCGCCGGAAGGCGCAAAACGCGGGCCACCCGCTTCCCCCGTCAGCTCATCCTCGTCGAAATAAGCCTCGTCGCGCACCGAATACCAGCCGGCATAGCTGTCGAGGTAGATATCGCCATTGGCCTCCATCGCCTGCCAGATGGCCTGCGTTGTCACGGTGTGGCGCGACTCCGTCGTGCGCAGCACATCATCCGAGCGGGCGTTCAACGTCTCGCCCATGGCATTGAACTGGGCTGCTGTGCGGTCTGCCAACTGCTGCGGCGTGATGCCAGCTTTGGCCGCCGTCTGCTGCATCTTCAGGCCGTGTTCGTCCATGCCCGTCAGATACAGCGTCTCGAAGCCGTCAAGCCGCCTGAAGCGGGCAATGACATCGCTCAGCACGCGCTCATACGCGTGGCCGATATGCGGTGCCCCATTCGCGTAGGGGATGGCGGTGGTAACGTAAAAAGTGTTCGACACGTTCAGGTTTCCAGGTCTCAGCCGCCGCGCGACTGTCTTACCGCCTCGGCCAGATCCCGGAACAGGGTGATGACCAAGGGGCGCCGGTCGAGATTGTAGCTGGCAGCCTCGCGAACGGCGGTCTCGAGGCTTTCCCATACCTCTGCAAGGGGCGCAAGCCGCGCAGCAGGTTCGGCTGCGCGCGTCGCCACTTGCGCGCCCAGCCAGGCCTGTACCGTATCGATCATAACGGCGAAATCATCAGCGCCCGCCTTGCCGGCCGTGTCCTCGGCCAGAGCCAGCAGGCTTGTCGCATCAATGGCCGGCAATCCGTCGAGGCGGGCAGTGACAGCCCGGATCAGCGCAATGGTCTCGGGATCGACGGCATTGAGCGCACGCCGCACGGACCCTGCTGCGAGGCATGCGGATGCGGCCAGCGCCTTGTGGTCGAACGGTGTGTTCGCGGCTGCAAGCGCCGCTTCGCTGGCCTGAACAATCTCGTTCGGTGTCAAAGGTCCAAAAGCGAGCTTGCGGCAGCGCGAGCGGATTGTCGGCAAGACCTGGCCGATGGCCGGTGCCACGATCAGGAACAGACAGTTTCTGGGCGGTTCTTCCAGCAGCTTGAGCAGCGCATTGGCCCCTGCCCGGTCAAGATCGACGGTCGAATCGACAATACAGATGCGCCAGCCGCCGGCGGCTGCACTCGAGCCAAACAGCTCGATGATGCGCCGCACGCTGTCGACCGGAATGTTGGCGCTGATCGTCTTGCCATCAGGACGAATGATCCGTCGCAGCACGTGCAGGTCCGGATGAGACTGCGCCATGATCTTGCGCGCCACCGGATGCTCGGGCGACACGTCGAGCGACGTCACGGACCGCGCCGCACTTTGTGGGTCAGCATGGGCCAGCATGAAGCGCGCGACGCGATAGGCAAAGCTCGCCTTGCCGATGCCTTCGTCACCTGTCAGCAACCAGCCATGGTGCATGCGCCCGGAAGCAAGCGCATCGAGAAACGCCTGCTCCTGCGTGGCATGACCAAAGAGCCTTGCCATGGCGCGCGGATGCGCCGCATGGGGCAAGCGGTCCGGCTCGATCAGTTCTGAACTCATCCGGGTTCTGGACCCGGATTCAGCCGTGCCGTCAATGCGCTCCACGCCAACTCAGCCACATCGTCTGGCGATCCGGCCGCATCA
>JAYWHQ010000108.1:0-1596 GCA_043777655.1 Allobosea sp.
AACATGCGTCCTGTTTCGTCACCGCCGAGTTTGATCGGGTTGTCGCTGTAGGCCTGCGCCTCGCGGGCAGCTGGCACAAACACTTCCCGCGGGATCGAATCAGCAGCCGCAATGACAGCGGGGTCTGTCACCTCTGACGGACGCAGCTGGCAATCCACCATCATGCGGCGCAACTCAGCGAAACGGCTCATCCCAACCCCGGCATTCACGGCCCTAGCGGGCCTTTTTGCGCCAACAACGTCCAGAATGCGCCATAAAAAGAGATATGGAGGCCTCGCCCGGAATCGAACCGGGGTGCAAGGATTTGCAGTCCTCTGCGTAACCACTCCGCCACGAGGCCTTCCGTCTCGCCGCGCATCTTGGCTGGACGAAAGAGGCTATAACAACAACGTGACCACGCCTGCAACCCGCATGATTGCAAGCGTGGTTGATCGATTGTGAATCCGACACGACAAGCACTGCGCATTCGGTCCGGCCTGGCTCGGCACAACGACACATGCGCTCACGGGAGCGCTGCGCGAGCCTTCACGGCATGGTCGGGAAAATCCGAGAACAAGCCGTCCAGCCCAAGCGCAAAGAAGGCCTTGTACTCAGCTGCAGGATCGCCCGCGAAATTCGAGGCCAGACGGCGCGGTTCGGAGCGGAAAGTCCAGCTGTGGACGAAAAGACCGACCGCATGGGCGTTCTTCACCACGTCAGTCGGCGCCATCAGCACGCGGTCGCGCTCGTCGATCTTGCCGTCGCCGTTCAGATCCTTTGGCTTTCCATCGGCGCCAATGTCCTGCTTCGCCGGGATAAGATAGGGCTTCCAGGGCGCGACTCCATCGGCATAGGTCCTGATTTCGGCAAGGCCATCCTTCGTCAGAAGGTCGGCAAAGGTGCGCTTGTCGCCCGCAACCGCAAAATCATAGGGGCGGTCATAGGGCGCGGCCAGAACGATGCCGCCATCCTTGTCGACATCATCGGCATCAACCAGTTGCACAAGCCGCACATTGGTCCGGCTTCGCAGATATTTCAGGTTTGCTACCTCGAAGCTCTGGATGATGACCGGCGAGGATTTCTCGGTCCAGCCAGCCTCTTTCAGCGTGGCCAGCAGCCGGTCTTCCAGTTTCAGCCCGAGCTGCTCATGGAACACCGAATGCTTGGTTTCCGGATAGATACCGATGCTGCGTCCAGTGCGGGTGCTTTCCGCCTTGGCGAGATCGATCACCTCCTGCAGTGTCGGGATCAGGAATTTGCCATTGTGCTGCTGGTCACGCTCGGCCAGTGGCTGTTTCGCGCGCAAAGTCTTGATCTCGGCCAGGGTAAAATCAGAGGCGAAGAAATCTTCGGTCTCGATGCCATCGACCTTCTTTTTTGTTTTGCGGTTGGCGAATTCGAGGCGCGTCGCGACATCTGTTGTGCCGCCCAGCATTGGCTCATGCCGCGCAATCAGGACACCGTCCTTGGTCGAGACAACATCCGGCTCGATGAAATCGACGCCCATTTCGATCGCGAGCTTGTAGCTTTCAAGCGTGTGGTCCGGCAGATAGCCTGAGGCGCCGCGGTGGCCAGCGATCACCGGCTTCTGGCCATTCAGCGTCTGGGCCTGAACAG
>JAYWHQ010000109.1:0-1596 GCA_043777655.1 Allobosea sp.
GGACCGTCGGGGGCGCTGGTGGCGGCGTAGAGCCCAGCACTTTCGCCTGCGAAGCTGCCGCTTCATTGGAGCCGCGCTGCGCGTCGAGCTGGCCTTCCAGTGCCTTGAATTCGCCCGGTGTGATGCGTTTGGCCGGGCGGTCAATCTTGGTGCCAACGGGGATGTAGTTCACGTCGCCGACGCGGCCTTCCTTCACGAAATCCTTTGGCTCTCCGGGCGTTGTCGAAAATCCGGTGATCTGCGCTGCCGACTGGACTGGCGTTCCCTGCAGGCAGCCGCCAAATGCTGGCGCGAGGGCAGCCAGAAGCAGCACGTGACGGCCAATTTTCAGAACCGGAACCCGCATGGGCCACACCTTCCATGAATCGATTGTCATTTATGGTGGCTAGGGTGTTAATAGGTCGAAAATGCGGTGGCGAGCGGCTTCGATAAAGCCACGGCACACCGCAGAGACAGAAAAGTCAGGCGGAGGTGTTCGGGCATGGTGGCTTCAGGCAGCAAGAACAGGACTGGCAAGAGGTCAAAGGCCTCTGCGGTCTCGCCTGCGGCGAAAGCAACTGCCGCAATCGAGCCTGCCGCCACCAGACCTGATGTCGCGCCAAAGGCCGCCCCGCCGGCGGTTGCCAGCGTGCCCGTGAACGAGGCGATTGGCGGAGGCACACCATCGCCAAACATGCCTGATTTTGATGTCCTTGCCCGCAATATCGGCCAGTTTGTCGAGCATGCCGGCAAGGCGACGGCTGCCTATCTCAAGCCGATGGAGACAGGAGAAGGCCGAAAGGGTGTCGCTGACGAGGTCAGCGACGTGGTCAAGACACTCGGTCGTGTCGCCGAGAAGTGGCTGAACGATCCGCAAAAGGCTGTCGAGGCCCAGACGGCCATTACCACCGGTTTTTTCGAGCTTTGGGGCTCGACCCTTCGGCGCATGAACGGCGAAGAGCAGGCACCGATTGCCGCGCCGGAGCTGCGCGACAACCGCTTTGCAGATCCTGAATGGTCGGCGAACCCGATGTTCGACTTCGTCAAGCAGGCCTATCTGCTGACTTCGCGCTGGGCCGAGGGCATTGTTGACCAGACGCAAGGCCTTGACGACCATCAGCGCGGCAAGGCGAAATTCTACGTCAAGCAGATTTCCGGTGCGCTTTCGCCTTCGAACTTTCTGGCGACCAATCCCGAATTGCTGCGCGAAACGCTGAAGCAGAATGGCGAGAACCTCGTGCGCGGCATGAAGATGCTGGCCGAGGACATCGAGATCGGCAAGGGCGAGCTGAAAATCCGCCAGTCCGACCCTGGCAGCTTCGAGGTCGGCGTCAACATCGCCAACACGCCCGGCAAGGTGGTCTTCCGCAATGACCTGATCGAGCTGATCCAATATGCGCCCACGACAGAGACGGTGCTGAAGCGTCCCTTGCTGATCGTTCCGCCCTGGATCAACAAGTTCTATGTGCTGGACCTCAATGCCGAGAAGAGCTTCATCCGCTGGTGCGTGGCGCAAGGCCTGACGGTGTTCTGCGTGTCCTGGGTCAATCCGGACGAGCGGCACGCCACCAAAGGTTTTGAAGAGTACATGCGCGAAGGCATCATGGCTGCGCTGGA
>JAYWHQ010000110.1:0-1593 GCA_043777655.1 Allobosea sp.
TCATGCCGACGAAGCGGTTCTCGACGAGGTCGAGCCGGCCAATGCCGTTCGCCCGACCCAGCTCGTTGAGCTTTGCCAGCAGGCTTGCCGGCGAGAGCGCTACACCATCGATATGGGTCGGGTCGCCCTTGTTGAAATCCATGGTGATGTAGGTGGGCTTGTCCGGCGCCTCCTCGGGCGAAAGCGTGCGCGAGAAGACATAATCCGGCACTTCGACGCCGGGGTCTTCCAGCACCTTGCCCTCGGACGAGCAGTGCAGCAGGTTCGCATCGACCGAGAAGGGCGCCTCGCCGCGCTTGTCCTTGGCGATGGGAATCTGGTTGGCTTCGGCAAAGGCGATGAGCTGCTCGCGCGAGCGCAAATCCCATTCGCGCCAGGGCGCAATGACGATCACATCGGGCTTCAGCGCATAGGCGGTCAGCTCGAAGCGGACCTGATCGTTGCCCTTGCCGGTCGCGCCGTGGGAGATGGCATCGCCGCCGACCTTCTCCGCAATCTCGATCAGCTTCTTGGCGATCAGCGGGCGGGCAATCGAGGTGCCCAGCAGATAGACGCCTTCATAGGCGGCATTGGCGCGGAACATCGGGAAGACATAGTCGCGCACGAATTCCTCGCGCAGGTCCTCGATGAAGATGTTCTCGGGCTTGATGCCGAGCAGCACGGCCTTAGCGCGAGCCGGCTCCAGCTCCTCGCCCTGGCCAAGATCGGCGGTGAAGGTCACAACCTCGCAACCGTAGGTGGTCTGAAGCCATTTCAGGATGATCGAGGTGTCGAGGCCACCCGAATAGGCGAGCACAACCTTCTTGACGGATTTGGCGGACATGATGGGCACCCCTGTGCGGCAGCAAACGTGATGTGACGCCTCTATAGCCAAGGGGGGCCCCAAGGCAAACGCAAGAAGCTGATGGAAAACCCTTGTCGCGCAGATTGATGGCCGGGCTCTCTGTGCGTTCTAGCGCCCGTCAAAACCCGCAATCGCCTCGACAAAGACGCTGCCATAGAGCGCCAGCTTGCGCTCGCCGACGCCCTGGATGTCGCGCAGCTCTTTCAGGTTCATCGGTTGGTCGCGCGCCATCTCGATCAGCGTGCGGTCCGGGAAGATCATGTAGGCGGCCACGCCCTCGTCGCGCGCCAAGGTCAGGCGCAGCTGGCGCAGATGCTCGAACAGCGTGGCCGTTGCGCCCTCCAGCCCATCGGCGCGCGCGGCTTCGCGTGCGGCGCGTCTGGCGCCCCGCTCGGGCGCGGTGTCGGCACGCAGCGCGATCTCCTCGCGACCAAAGAGGATGTCCTCGCCCTTCGGCGTGAGGCAGAAGCCGCCATGCTCTGTGCTGGCCTCGGCCAGCGCACCTGCGGCAAAGAGCTTGCGGGTCATCGCGGTCCAGGCTTGTTTGGAGCGCTCCTTGCCGACGCCGAAGGTCTTGATGGCCTGATGGCCCTGACGCTTCACAGCGTCTGTCAGCGTGCCGGTCATGATATCGGCCAGATGGGCCGCGCCATAGCGCTGGCCCGTGCGCATCACGGCCGAGAGCAGCTTGCGGGCTTCCAGTGTCGCGTCCGCCAGACTGGCGCCGCCCTGGCACAGGTCGCAGGCCT
>JAYWHQ010000111.1:0-5257 GCA_043777655.1 Allobosea sp.
CGCTGAATGATGACGACCGCCAACCCTGGCTGGCTGCCATTGCGGGCTGGATCGACAGTCAATTGGCGGCCCGTGGCCATGGTGTCGTCACCTGCTCCGCGCTGAAGCGCGTTTATCGTGATGTGTTGATCGGAGCGCGCCCTGAGGTGCGGCTGGTCTATCTCGATGGTTCGCGAGAGCTGATTGGCTCACGTATGGCCGCGCGCCAGCACCATTTCATGCCAACAAGCCTGCTCGACAGCCAGTTTGCGACGCTGCAGGTGCCGGGTGAAGACGAGCGCCCGATTGCGGTGCCGGTGGAGCTTGGCGTCGCAGAGCAGGTGGCGCGCGTGCGGGAATTGGTCTCGCTCTAGGGCGCAAGGGCTGCTGTCCCTGAGCCTATCCACGCACTAACAGTTCAGTCGACATTTCCCTTGCAAGCCGCGCAACGGCTGACTAGCCTCACGCCCAAGAATTGCGGGCTAACGCTGCCGGGCTCATGGCCGTCAGCAAAGCACCAGCAATCTGGAGGCCGGGCCAACCGGCACTCCCCGGGAGCGAAACGTCCGGCCTGGTTCCGGCAAGGAGGATCAAGATGACGAAGACGATCTGGACGCCCTCACGGCGTGATCTGCTGCGCACCACTGCTGCGGCCGGTGCACTGGGTGCAATCGGCGCACCTGCTCTGGTCCGCGAGGCCAATGCCCAGTCCAGCTTCAACTGGAAGCGGTTCGAAGGCGCCAAGCTTGATGTCATGCTGGTCAAGAACCCGCGCTCCGATCTGCTGCAATCGCACGAGAAAGAGTTCACGGCACTGACGGGCATCACCGTGTCGTCCGAGCAGATCCCGGAACAGCAGCAACGCCAGAAGGCGATGATCGAGTTTTCCTCCGGCAAGCCGACTTTTGACGTCACCATGCTGGCGCTGCACGTGCAGAAGCGTCTGGCGGCCAAGGGCAAGTGGCTGATCGATCTGCGGCCGCTGATCGCCGATGGCTCGCTGACCTCGCCAGATTTTGATTTTGCGGATTTCGCGGCAGGTGCCGTCGGTTTTGCCCGGCAGGCGGATGGCGTGCTCGACACGCTGCCGCATTTCATCGATTTCTGGATGCTCTACTACAACAAAGAAATGTTCGAGCAGAAGGGCGTCACCTATCCCAAGACGATGGACGAGATCGTGACAGCCGCTGCCAAACTGCATGACCCGGCCAAGGGCGTGGCAGGCTTTGTCTCGCGCGGGCTGAAGAATGCCAATATTCCGGTCTGGACCTCCTGGCTTCTGGGACAGGGCATCGAGACGGTTTCCAGCACAGGCCAGCTTCAGACCGATGGTCCCGAAGCGGTCTGGGCGGGCGAACAGTATCGCAAGCTGAACAAGGACTACGGCCCGGCTGGCTCCATCGGCTTCAACTGGAACGAGTGCCAGACGACGTTCTCGCAAGGGCGCGCGGCCATGTGGCTGGACGGGATCGGCTTTGCCACCCCGCTGGAAGACCCGACCAAGTCGCGCATTGTCGGCAAGGTGGGTTATGGCGTGACACCTCCCGGCCCGAAGGCGCATCACTCCGCGCTGTTTGGCGACGGTCTCGGCATTTCGCGCTCCTCGACCAAGAAGGAGGCGGCATGGCTCTACATGCAGTTCATGTGCAACAAGGGCAATCAGCTCGCCATGCTCAAGGCCGGTGCCGGTGCGCCGGGTCGTGGGTCTGCGCTCAGCAATCCCGAGGCTGCCGTCGGCTCGCGCTTCAACCAGCAGTATTTCGAATGCCTTGCTGCGTCCGGCAAGATTGCGCGTGCCGGCCTGCCGCAGATCATCCCGGTCACCGAATTCCGCGATGTCTTTGGCGTGGCGCTGACCAACACCTTGTCAGGCGCTGATGTCGCGACCGAGCTGAAGAAGGCGACTGAGGCGTTCAAGCCCGTGCTGGAAAAGAGCGAGCAGGGCTGATGTCCTGATCGTCTGATGCGGGCTGGCTCCGGCCAGTCCGTACCTGCCCTTTTTTCTCCCTGTCATGGTGTTTTCGCCGTGACAGGGCTTTGCTGGCCACCTTGGCCTGCCAACCCGAGCCATCATGTCCAGCATCACCGATCCACAAACCGCCGCCCGACCGGCCTATTCCGACCACAAGCGGCACGATTTCAGCCGCAAGTACTGGCTGTTCTCGCTGCCGGCTGTAATTCTCATTCTGGCTGTGATCGTCTTCCCCTGGCTGTTCACGCTCTACATGTCGACGCAGGAATGGAAGATTGGCGGCGGGCCCGAATTCGTGGGCCTCGGCAACTACCGGGACTTGTTCCGCGACACACGCTTCATCGAGTCCATGGGGCACACGCTCTATTTCACGGTGCTCGCAGTTGTGCTGCCGGTTATTTTTGGAACAGCGGCTGCCTTGGTCTTCCACCGCGAGTTTCCGTGGCGCGGACTGCTGCGCACGGTCTTTGTCATGCCAATGATGGCGACGCCGGTCGCGGTGGCGCTGGTCTGGACCATGATGTTTCACCCGCAGCTGGGTGTGCTGAACTACCTGCTCTCGCTGGTCGGCATTGGCCCGCAGAACTGGGTGTATGATCCGGGTACGGTGATCCCGACGCTGATTCTCGTGGAGGTTTGGCACTGGACGCCGCTGGTCATGCTGATCGTGCTGGGCGGTCTCGCCGGCCTGCCGAAGGAGCCCTACGAGTCGGCGCTGATCGACGGCGCCAACGCATGGCACATGTTTCGCCACATCACGCTGCCGCTGGTCTGGCCCTTCATCATGGTGGCGATCGTCATCCGCACGATCGACGCGCTGAAAGCCTTCGACACGATCTTCGTCATCACCCAGGGCGGGCCGGGCACAGCATCCGAGACGCTGAATATCTATCTCTATTTGCAGGCCTTCCAGTTCTACAAGATTGGTTATGCCTCGGCGATTGTGGTGATCTTCTTCGTCATCATCATCCTTCTGTCCCTGCTGCTGCTTTATGCGCGCCAGAAGTCGAAGTGGAACGCCTGATGAAACGCGTTCTCGCCAAGATCGGCTTTGCATTGTCAGTGTTCGTGTTGGTGTCACCAGCCATTCTCGTCTTCCTCTGGATGATCTCGCTGTCGCTCAAGAACGAGCTCGACAACACGGCTTTTCCGCCCGTCTTTATTCCCAACCCCCCGACTCTTGCGAACTATGTCGAGGTGTTCGCCAAGAACAATTTCGCGCTCTATTTCTGGAACTCGATCCTCGTGACTGGCGGCGCGGTGTTAATCGGGCTCGTGGTCGGTGTGCCGGCTGGCTACGGCATTGCGCGCGCGCGCTCGGCCAAATTCGCGATCCTGATCTTGATTGCGCGCATGACTCCAGCCTTGTCCTATCTGATCCCGTTGTTTCTGGTGTTCCAGATACTCGGGCTCATCGGCACCATCAGCGCGCTCATCATCACGCATCTGGTCATCACGATTCCCATCATTGTCTGGATCATGATCGGCTATTTCGAGAATGTGCCGCTCGAACTGGAAGATGCTGCCCATATTGATGGTGCCACCACATGGCAGAGCTTCCGCTATATCGCGCTGCCTTTGGCACGGCCTGGCATCGTGGTGGGTGGCATCCTCGCCTTCATCTTCTCCTGGAACAATTTCATCTTCTCGGTGGTGTTGGGCGGCAAATCGAGCCGCACCCTGCCTTCAGCGGTCTACAACTCGCTCACCTTCGAGCAGATTTCCTGGGGGCCGCTGGCGGCAGCAGCGCTGCTGGTGACGCTGCCTGTTTTGCTGCTGACGGTGATTGCGCAGCGTGAAATCGTGGCAGGCTTGTCAGCTGGCGGCTTGAAGGATTGAGCCGGAAGTGCCGCGCTGCGGATCAGTGCGGTCACCGGGGACGGTTGAATCGTTTCTGACATTTCACTAACATGTCAGAAAATCGAAGCGATATTGCAAACATAGAGAAGGGCAGACCGATGGCGGCTGGCACAATACGTTTCGGGCTTTCCTGCGCAATCACGACACCGATGTTGCCCGGCGGCACGGTGGACCTTGTGCGGCTGGCTCATCACGCGCGCCATGTGCTGGCGCAGGGTTGTGACAGCGTCACCTTGTTTGGAACGACAGGCGAGGGCGCGGCGCTTGGTTTGCCGGTGCGCGAGCGCATGTTCGGTGCGCTTGCTGGTGCGGGCATCGACTTCAACCGGCAGCTTTATGCAGGCGTGGCCGCCTCTTCGCTGCATGAGGCCATCGCGCAAGGTTACATGGCGCTGGATTGCGGCGCGAAGGGTCTGCTTGTGGCGCCGCCCTTCTACTTCAAGGGCGTGAGCGACGAGGGGTTGTTCGTCTGGTTCTCGCAGCTGATCGAGAAACTCGGCACCCGCGCCCGCAACATCATCCTCTACCATATCCCAGCTGTGACCTCGGTCGGCCTCTCGGTCGAACTGGTGGGTCGCCTGAAAAAGGCCTTTCCCGGCGTGGTGACGGCTGTCAAGGATTCCTCCTGTCACTGGCCGACCACTGAGGCTTTTCTCAAGGCGCATGGCGAGCTGGCCATTCTGGTGGGCGATGAGCGCCTGCTGGCGCGCGCTGTGCGTGAGGGCGGGCAGGGCTCGATCTGCGGGCTTGCCAATCTGGTGCCGGGCCTGTTGCGCCCGCTGGTGCATGAGGGCAAGGAGAACCCGCTGGTCAACCGGCTGGTCGACGAGATCGTGCGTTGGCCTGTGTTGGCGGCCGTCAAAGCGCTGGTCGGGCACATGCATGGCGATGACGGCTATGGCCCGATGCGTGCACCGCTGGAGGCGCTGAATGCGGCTGACAGGGCGATGCTGATCGCCAATGTCGATGCGATCCTGCAGCTGAAGGCGGCATGAGGAGGTTGGATCATGGCTGAGATTGCCGAGCGCGACATCGAGCCACTCAAGCTGCGCGAGCGCGCCTATGCAAGCTTCACCGAGCGGCTGCTGACGCGCGAGATTCGCGCCGGGCAATTTGTTTCGCAGCGCGAGCTGGTGGTGCTGACAGGCTTGCCGCTGGGTGCGATCCGGGAGCTGGTGCCACGGCTGGAGGCTGAAGGGCTCATCAAGACCGTGCCGCAGCGCGGCATGCAGGTGGCCCATGTCGATCTCAATCTGATCCGCAACGCCTTCCAGTTCCGCGCCTTTCTCGAGCGTGAGGCGACGGCACTTTTTGCGCAGAATGCCGGCGATGCCAGCATCGCGGCGCAAAGACTGGCGCATGAGGCCATCATTGCGCGCGCGGAGGCTGGCGGCGATGATGAGATGGTGCGCGATGCCGAAGCGGTTGACCGTGGCTTGCACGAGG
>JAYWHQ010000112.1:0-5256 GCA_043777655.1 Allobosea sp.
CGAAGCCAACCGGCTTTTCATGGAGATCCTGACGTCGAACGACGCGGAAATCGTGCTGCGGCGCATGAACGAGACCGGTGTGCTCGGTCATTTCATCCGCGCCTTCGGCAAGATCGTGTCGATGATGCAGTTCAACATGTATCACCACTACACGGTGGACGAGCACCTCATCCGCTCCATCGGCGTTCTGGCGGAAATCGATTCCGGCAAACTTGAAGCCGAGCACCCGCTGGCCAACCAGCTCATGCCTGCCATCAGCAACCGGCGCGCACTTTACGTGGCTTTGTTCCTGCATGACGTCGCCAAGGGCCGTCCGGAAGATCACTCCGTCGCGGGCGCAAAAATTGCCCGCAGGCTCTGCCCGCGTCTCGGACTCTCCGATGCCGAGACCGAGACCGTTGCCTGGCTGATTGCGCACCATCTCGACATGTCGACCATTGCCCAGAGTCGGGACCTGAGTGACCCCAAGACCATCGCCGATTTCGCCGCCACCGTGCAAAGCCTGGAGCGGTTGAAGCTGCTTTTGGTGCTTACCGTTTGTGACATCAAGGCTGTTGGTCCGGGTGTCTGGAACGGTTGGAAGGGCGAATTGCTGCGCACGCTCTACTACGAGACCGAGGTGGTGCTGGCAGGTGGCCATTCCGGCATCGAGCGCAAGGCCCGGGTCGGCCATGTTCAGGATGCGCTGGCGACAGCCCTCGCCGATTGGCCCAAGCCCGAGATCGAGGCCTATCTGGCACGGCACTATCCGGCTTATTGGCTGAAGGTGGACAAGCCGCGGCAGGAGAAGCAGGCCCGCTTTCTGCGTGCCGCAGAACAGGCCGGCCGCACAACTGTGACCGAAGTGGAAACCAATGCCTTTCGCGGCGTGACAGAGCTCACGATTCTGGCGCCTGACCACCCGCGCCTGCTGGCCATTGTCACCGGTGCCTGTGCTGCAGCAGGCGGCAACATCGTGGATGCGCAGATCTTCACCACCACTGATGGGCTCGTGCTGGACACGATCTTTGTGTCGCGCGCCTTCGATCAGGATGAGGATGAGCTCCGGCGCGGCGAGCGCATTGCCGCTGCCATCGAGCGCGCATTGAAGGGCGAGGTGAAGATTGCCGATCTTGTGGCGCAACGCCGCGCGCCACCACCGCGCAGCGGCACGTTCCAGCTTGCACCCGAGGTGATTGTCGACAATGCGCTGTCTGGTCGGCACACGGTGCTGGAAGTGTCCGGCCTCGACCGGACGGGTCTGCTCTATGACCTGACGACCGCCATCGGCAAACTCAATCTGAACATCGCCTCGGCCCATATCGCGACTTTCGGCGAGAAAGCGGTGGATGTGTTCTATGTGACCGACCTGACCAACGCGAAGATCGTCAGCACCACCCGGCAGAACGCGATCCGCAAAGCGCTGCTGGAGGTGTTTGCGGGAGAGCCAGGCAAGGCCCTCCCTGGCACTGGCAAGCCAGCCCGCGCTTGATTTCACCGGCCGCAACGCCGATATGCCGGTCACGCTTTGCAACTAATCTGCCAGGATTGATGATGACGCAGCCAACCGACAAGCCCGATGCGGCAACTCCCGACACCGTGAGCGCGGACGCCGCCGCGAAACCGAAGATGGGAAGCGCGGCTCTGGAGCAGGCAGCTGACGCGCTGCTTGCCGACGCATTGGCGGCGACGGTTCCAGAGCCTGATCCGCTGACCGTGGCACTGGGTGAGCGCGATGACTTGCATGACAAGCTGCTGCGCCTGATGGCGGAGATGGAAAACCTGCGCCGCCGCACGGAAAAAGAAATGGCTGACGCCAAGGCCTATGCCGTGACCGCCTTTGCGCGCGACATGCTGGGCGTGGCCGACAACCTGCGCCGGGCCACAGAAAGTGTGCCCGAAGCGGCGAAAGATTCCACACCATCCCCCGCACAGGCGCTGGCATTGGCCGACCTGCTCACCGGTGTCGACCTGACCGAGCGTGACCTGCTGAAGGTGCTCGAGCGCCATGGCGTGAAGAAACTGGAACCACAGGGCCAGAAGTTCGATCCCAACCTGCATCAGGCAATGTTCGAGGCGCCGGATGCCAATATCCCAAAAGGCATGGTGATGCAGGTGATGCAGGCTGGTTTCACCATCTCTGGTCGCGTGTTGCGCCCTGCGCTGGTGGGTGTTTCATCCGGCGCGCCCAAAGCTGACCCGCAACCTTAAGCCTGACACAGAGCGCAGATGCAGGACTTGGCGCCGCCAGGACTACAGGACCTGGCGCTGCCGGAAATCCTGGGCGTTGCCGTCTTTGCCCTGACCGGCGCGCTGGTGGCTGCCCGCAAGGAAATGGACCCTTTCGGCTTCGTGCTGCTGGCCACCGTCACAGGTGTGGGCGGCGGCACCTTGCGGGATCTGCTGCTCGGCCAGCGCGTGTTCTGGGTGAGTGATCCGCGCGATGTGCTGGTGTGCGCAGGCGTCGCGGCGCTTGCCTGGCTGCTGGCCTACATGCGGCCCGGCCTGCTGGTGGGCCTGAGCGCGCAGCGCGCCCTGCTCTGGGCTGATGCCGCTGGCTTGGCCCTGTTTGCCGCTGCCGGCAGCCTGATTGCGCAGCGTGCCGGAATTCCCTTCCTTTCGGCCATGGCGCTGGGCGCGATGACTGCCAGCTTCGGCGGCATGGCGCGCGACGTTCTGGCCGGCGATGTGCCCATGCTGCTGCGCTCCCGGGACTTCTATTTCACGGCGGCTGCCTTTGGTGCAGCTGTGACGCTCTTGTGCACTGCGTTGCAATGGCCGGCGATGGCAGCACTGCTTGTTGGCTTTGCTGCGGCCTTCGCCTTGCGTGCGGCGTCCATTCTGTTCGGCTGGGGCTTCCCTGCGTTGCCGAAAAGCTGATGCAAAAAGCTGCCGAGCTGAAAACACCCTCGAAAACAGCCCTGCAGAAGCGCCCTGAAAAGAGACGAGTCCTTGTCGCGATCTCGAGATAGTGACGCGGACCGGCGCGAGGGTTAAGGATGTTGCAAATCCGCCTGCAGCCATGCCTGCTTTGCAACTCACCACGGGCGCACGATGGACGAACAGCCAGCAAGCTCAGCTTTGGTGCCAGGTGTTGAAACGGATCACATCCGCGCTGCATTGGCGCGCGTCCTGACATCGGAGGCTTTTGCCGGAGCGCCGCAACTTTCTGCCTTCCTGTCCTTTGTCGTGGAAGAGGCCCTGTCCGGTCGTGGCGACCAGCTCAAGGGCTACACGATTGCTGTCGAGGCCCTGAAACGGCCCGAAGACTTTGATCCGCAGGCCGATCCGATCGTGCGTGTCGAGGCCGGGCGCCTGCGACGTGCGCTTGAACTCTATTATGCCGGTGACGGGCGCGATGATCCGCTGCGCATCGAGATCCCGCGCGGCTCCTACGGTCCGCATTTTATCAGCATGCAGACAGCAGGCGCGCAGCCTTCTACCGCCCGCGCGGAACCGGAAGTGGCGAGCCGACACGGCCCAGCAACAGCGGGCCCGTCGCGACCGGGGTGGCTCTGGCCGCTTGCAGGTGTTGCAGCCTTGGCGCTCCTGGCAATGGTCGCTGTCCTGACAGGGCTCGCCCCTTTTACATCTGGCCTGAAGCCAGAACGCGCCGTAAGGGAAAGCAGCGCCTCTGTTCAAACGGCAGGAACCAATGACCAGCAGGCCCTGCCGCGCTCCCCTCCTGAAGGGCAGCCCACGACATCGCGCACCCTATTGCCTGCGCTGATCATCAACATAGACAGCCGGGTGACGAACCTGGAAGCACGCAACTCCATCACGATGTTCATGCAGGCGCTGTCGGATGCGGTCTCCCGGTTCGACGAGTTCGCCTTCGTCGGCACGTTGGAGGAGTTGCAGGCGGCCAACAAGAAGGGCCGGGCGCAAGAGGTCTATGTCATCGATATCAGTGCCGTCGTCAGTGTCACCGAAATCGAAGGCTTCGCCAAACTGATCCACAAGCCTTCCGGCCGTGCGATCTGGAACACGTCCGAGACGATCTCGCTGGAACAGGCCGCCGATCAGGTCAAGCTGCGCGAGCTTGCGCGGCGCATGGCCATCCGCATCGCCCAGCCCTATGGCCTGCTCCATGCCGATCTTCGCAACATGCAGGGGCTGGATCCTGCCCTGACCTGCATGGTCAGCGCCTATGACTATTGGCGTGCGCCTGCACCGGCCACACACCTCAGGGTTCGGCAATGCCTGGAAGCCGCGCTCACATCCGACCCGGCCTTTCATCCGGCCTGGGCGCTTCTGGCACAGATCACGCTGGATGAGCACCGCTCGGGCTTTAACCCGCTGCCAGGTGCCGCGCTTGATCGCGCGCTCGCGGCCGCGCTCACGTCGCGCTCGCTGGCGCCGGAAAGTGCGCGCGCCGCGCAGGCGGAAATGGATGTGCTTTTCGTGCGCGGCGACACGGAAGAGGCGATCCGGATCGGGCATCTTGCCGTCCGCCGCAACCCCTACGACAGCGATATCCTTGCTGATCTTGGCGCCAGACTTGTCCAGACCGACCAACCGCGCATCGCGCTGCCGCTGCTGATCCGGGCGGCAGAGCTGAACCCAGGACGTCCCGGCTGGTATGATTTCTTCCTCTTTCTCGCCGCCCGCCAGACAGGCGATGCCGCCTTGGCGCGCTATCACGCTGGCCTGCTGGTGCGTGACGAGGCACCGTTGAGCCTTCTGGGGCGCGCGCTCAGCAAGAGCGATGGCGGAGATTTGGCTGGCGCTGCCGCCGCACTCAAGAAACTGGCAGAAAACGAACCCGTGTTCCGCGAAAGTCCGCGCGACTTTCTCGCACGCCGGAAATTTGTGCCAAGCCTGGTCGATGAACTGGTCAAGACGCTGGAAAAAGCGCGCGTCGCTGGAGGTTGAGAGGAGCAGTTGTCCTCAAGCCTCCTGCACAGCCTCCCCTTCCACCTCGAACAACCATGCAGGGCTGGCCAGCCCAGCCACTTGGAGATAGGTGGCGCAGACGAGGTGGCCTGCCAGCTTCTCGTCCCTGATGCGACGGTAAGGGGCGACAGCGTCTGGCAGGGTGGCAAAGACACCGATGCGCACGAGATCGGTCGTGGCAAAACCAGCCGCATGAAGAACGGCAAGAAGGTTGTCGAAGGCTTGCGCCACTTGCGCCTCAAGCCCTTCAGGCACCAAGCCATCGGGCCGGACACCAACTTGACCAGATACAATCAGCCTGCGCGCGAGCGGGCCGTGAACAAGGCCTTGAGCGAAGTTTGAGCCGGAGGGGGCCATGTCTGGTGGTATGACTGTCTCAGG
>JAYWHQ010000113.1:0-5251 GCA_043777655.1 Allobosea sp.
ATCATCTCATAGGCATTGCCGATGCAATGGTTCGAGGTCGCGCAGGCCGACGAGATCGAATAATTCACGCCCTTGATCTTGAACCAGGTCGCGAGCGTGGCCGAGGCCGTGCTGCTCATCGCCTTGGGCACGGCAAAGGGGCCGACGCGCTTGGAATTGCCGCTCTCGCGCGCCTTGTCGACCGATTCGACCACCGTGCGGGTCGAGGGGCCGCCAGAGCCCATGATGATGCCGGTGCGCGGATTGGAGATGTCGTGTTCTTCCAGGCCGGAATCGAGGATCGCCTGATCCATCGCGACATGGTTCCAGGCAGAGCCACCGCCATGGAAGCGCATGGCGCGCCGGTCGACAATGCCTTCCGGCTCCAGGCTGGGCTTGCCATAAACTTGCGAACGGAAGCCATGGGTGATGAAATCAGGTGCCAGCTGAATGCCGGATTTGGCCTCGCGCAGGGAGGCCAGAACCTCCTGCGTGTTGTTACCGATGGACGAAACAATGCCCATGCCTGTCACCACAACGCGTCTCATGCGCCACACTCCATGTGCTGACCGGCGAGCTGCAGGCGCCGATCCAATGCCAATCGTTCTGCCGACATGGACCGGGAATGCGGCAGGCGCAAGGGCCAGCAGAGTGCAAGCAAAGGGCAAGCTGCGAGCAATTTGCGTGATCGATTTGTGTTAACGCCGCGTGAGGCCGCCATCACACCTTCTCGAAGACTTCGCGCATCACGCTTTCATTGACGCCACGCGAGCGAATCATCAGGAACTTGCCACTGGCCTCGACCCCGATGGCCCAGCGGCCCTCGATTTCCGTGCGGTCCGGGCTCAGCATGCCATCATAGGCCACAGCGTGTTCCCAGCCACCAGAGCCGTCATACGTCTTGGTGAAGGTCACAGAATCGCCCTGTCGCGCACCCTCGATGGCAGCATAAAGCGTCAGCGGCGCGCCATTGCGGCCCACCTCCGATTCGTGAACCGTGCCGCTCAGATGGCTGCCTGAATTGATGACAGTCGCCACGAAATACACAGGCTCGGGCTGGCCCGGATAGGTGTAGAGCCCATGCCAGACACCGGTGAGGCTGTTCCTGGCGACCATTCGCGCCCCCCCCGACCGGACGCCATCAAGCCTCAGGCTTGAACAGCCCGACGCGCATGTCCGTCGTGGTATAAATGCGCTTGCCATCGGCCTCGAGCCAGCCATCGGCGATGCCGAGCACCAGCTTAGACTTGAAGATGCGCTTGAAATCGACGCCGTAGACAACCTTTTTGACGTTCGGCAGGACCTGATCGGCAAACTTCACTTCGCCGACTCCCAAGGCACGGCCACGGCCTGGCAAGCCAAGCCAACCGAGATGAAAGCCCGTGAGCTGCCACAACGCATCAAGCCCAAGGCAGCCCGGCATCACAGGATCGCCCTTGAAGTGGCAGGAAAAGAACCAGAGGTCAGGCCGCACATCGAGCTCGGCGCGCACCATGCCCTTGCCATGCGGTCCACCATCTTCGGAGATCTCCACGATGCGGTCGAACATCAGCATCGGCGGCAGTGGCAGCTGCGCGTTGCCGGGACCAAACAGCTCGCCGCGACCGCAGCTGAGAATATCCTCATAGGTGAAGGAGGATGGGCGCGTCATGGGCAATCCTGCAAAGCTGGCCGATCCGCGAGGGATGGCGTTGAACAGATGGCCGCGACCACAACGCCGCGATTGACGCCGTGCCTAACACAAGGGCTTTGAGCGGGGAAAGCGCTAGTTTCTCACCCATTGAAGCAAGATGCTGCGCGGGCAAAAGGTTGCTGTGTGCGCAAGCTGCAACTATATCTCATGACAGAAGCAGAATGCGTTTCTGTGCGCGTTCGGAATCCTGGTAGCTCATGACCGACACTGCCTTGACCAAACCTGCCGGACCGGCGCTGCGCACCGGCTGCCCGTTCAACGACCTGCGGCAGAAGCTGCGGCGTGTGGGCTTGCGGCCGACGCGCCAGCGCGTCTCGCTGGGCTGGCTGCTGTTCGCCAAGGGTGACAGGCATGTCAGCGCCGAACTGCTGTTTGACGAAGCCACCCGCGCCCGCGTGCCGGTTTCGTTGGCAACGGTTTACAATACACTGCACCAGTTCACGGAAGCGGGCCTGCTGCGCGAATTGGCGATCGATGGCGCCAAGACCTATTTCGACACAGACACCAGCCAGCACCATCATTTCGTTGTCGATGGCGAGAACACGGTAATCGACATTCCAGGCTCGGAAGTCGCCCTGCCAGATGTGACCAATGTGCCGGAAGGGTATGAGGTTGCCCGCATCGACGTGGTGGTCAGGCTGCGGCGGAAGTCGGCCTGACGGGCTCAGCCAGCGCTGCATGGGCGGCTTCGGGCGCTGGTTTCAATGGCTCTGGAAGCTGGTGCCCCGACAATCTGGCCATGTGGCCGTAAAACTGCTGGGCGCTGTCATGCCAGCTGCGCGTCCTGGCGAAGCTGACAGCCGTTTCGCGCGGAATTCGCAACGCAGCCATCGCTGCCTTTTGCAGATCATCGTCCAAGGCTGCGGCGCCTGAATCGCCGAACACATCGACAGGCCCCTGAACCGGGAAGGCTGCCACGGGCAAGCCACTCGCAGCTGCCTCCAGCAGCACGATGCCATAGGTGTCGGTCAGGCTGGGGAAGACGAAGACATCGGCTGAGGCATAGATTTCAGCCAGTTCGATGCCCTGTTTCAGCCCGAGAAATACAGCATCAGGATAGGCCGCCATCAGCGCTGCGCGCTGCGGTCCCTCGCCGACGACAACCTTCGAGCCCGGCAATGGCAGCGAAAGGAAGGCCTCGAGGTTCTTCTCGACCGCAACGCGCGCCACCGTCAAAAAAATCGGCCGCGGCAAATCAAGCACTTGCCGGTTGTCCGGGCGGAAAAGCGTCGAGTCGACGCCCCTGCCCCACGGCAGTGTCTTGGTGAAGCCATTCGCCTCAAGCTCGGCCTTCACCGCTGGCGTTGAAACCATCACCCCGGCAGATGCCGCGTGGAAGCCGCGCAGCAGCGCATAGCTCCAGCTTTCGGGAACAGGCCAGCGCGCGGAGACATATTGCGGAAAGCGCGTGTGGTAGCTGGTCGTGAAAATCCGCTTCTGTTTCAGGGATGCTGAACGCGCCAGCCAGCCCAGTGGCCCTTCTGTCGCAATGTGGATATGATCGGCCCTGGATTGCGCCACCCTGCGGCTGACTTCGCCCCAGGCCGGGCAAGCGGCGCGAATGTCTGGGTAAGAGGGCAGCGCAAACTGACGAAACCCCTCGGGAGTGAGTGTCTCGATAGACACGCCGAGTGTCGGCGCCAGTTCCACCATCCGTTCCAGCGAGCGGACAACCCCGTTGACCTGTGGCCGCCACGCATCGGTGACGAGGAGGACCCGCATCAGGCCGCGTGCTCCAGTGGTTTGGCGGCGGACTTGCTGGCGAAACCCGGTTCTCTCGCCACCGCCAACTCCTTCGGGGGCGGCAGTGCCGGTTCGACGCCTGCAGCCACGACCGTCTCCACCTTGTCACGCTCAAGCCAGCGGATGATCTCGATTCGTCCGTCGAGATGCTCGACGGCAGCCGTGCAGCTTTCGACCCAATCACCCGTGTTGATATAGGTCAGACCATCGATCTGGCGGTGCGCGGCGTGATGGATGTGGCCGCAGATCACGCCATCGGCACTGTGGCGGCGCGCTTCCGCCGCCAGCACCGTCTCGAACTCGCCAATGTAGTTGACCGCGTTCTTCACCTTGAGTTTGGCCCAGGCCGACAGCGACCAATAGGGCAAGCCCAGCTTCCGGCGCGTCCAGTTCAGCCACATGTTGGAGGTGAGCGCGACGGTGTAGGCCCAATCCCCAAGCAGTGCGAGCCACCTGGCGTTGCACACGATCATGTCGAACATGTCGCCATGAATGACGAGGAGCCGCTTGCCATCCGCCGTCTCATGAATGGCGTTGTCGACAATCTCGATGCCGCCGAAATGGCTTGGCATGAAGCTGCGCAGAAAATCATCGTGATTGCCGGGCACATAAACCAGATGGGCGCCCTTGCGCACCTTCCGCAGCAGCTTCTGCATCACGTCATTATGCGCTTGCGGCCAGTACCAGCCGGATTTCAGCCGCCAGCCATCGATAATGTCACCGACCAGATAGATGCGCGGCGCATCATAAACCCGGAGAAACTCCAGCAGATGCTCCGGCTGCGAACCGCGGGTGCCCAGATGGACATCGGAGATGAAGATCGTTCGCACCTCGATCGCATCATCATCAATCGTCATGCCTGCCCCCGGAACCTCTCCAGTCATGTGCGTGTGACATTTCTGATTTGCATTGCGGTTTGATGACGGCGCTTGGCATTGGCCCGCCTGAGGCCGCATAAGGGGCCTGTTTCCTCGGGAGAACGTCACTATGGATTTGGGCATTTCAGGCCGCACGGCCATCGTCTGCGCCTCCAGCAAGGGTCTGGGTCGCGGTGCAGCGCTGGCGCTGGCACAGGCCGGCTGTACGGTTATCATCAACGGCCGCGACGCCGTGTCGCTGGAGGCAACAGCTGTTGCCCTGCGCGCGGCCACCGGTGCCACCATCATCCCGGTCGTCGCCGATGTCTCGACAAGGGCCGGGCAGGACGCGTTGCTGGCCGCCGCACCCAATATCGGCATTCTCGTCAACAACAATGGTGGCCCGCCGCCCAAGAGCTACCGTGAAGTGACGCGCGAGGGGCTGCTCGAAGGCGTGATCCAGAACATGGTCACCCCTATCGAACTGACGCAGCGCGTGCTCGACGGCATGGTGGAGCGCGGCTTCGGCCGCATCATCAACATCACCTCGATGAGCGTGCTGACCCCGCTGATCGGGCTTGATGTCTCGTCAGGCGCGCGCGCTGGCCTCACCGCCTTTCTGGCAGGTGTGGCGCGCGAGGTGGCCCATGCCAATGTCACCATCAACAACGTGCTGCCCGGCATGTTCGACACGGACCGGCTGAAGGGCTCCACCGCCAAGATGGCCGCGAAGAAGGGCTTGACGCCGGAAGCCATGGCTGCCGCCCGCAAGGCCGATGTCCCGGCCAAGCGCTTCGGCAATGCCGAGGAGTTCGGCAACCTCTGCGCCTTCCTGGCCAGCCAGCATGCGGGCTACATCACAGGGCAGAACCTGCTGATCGATGGTGGCGTCTTCCGCGGAAGCTTCTGAAGTCCCAGGCACAGTCTTGCACCCGCTTCCTGCCCGCTGCCCATATCGCACCGGGCAGGGTTGCGTGAA
>JAYWHQ010000114.1:0-5250 GCA_043777655.1 Allobosea sp.
CGCCATCTCAGCATCCCGCTTTACCCGAAGCGCGAGGCCGTCACCGTGACCGCGAAAGTGCCGCCGCACATGCTGGCGGCTTTGACCGAATGCGGTTTCACCGGCGATAGCGAGGATGCACCCCCGGCTGCCAGCTGAGCTCAGCCCGCCGCCTTGTCCATGGCCGTAGCGAGCGCAATGTCCAACGCGGTCAAGCCACCAGCATCATGGGTCGAGAGCGTAACCTCAACCGTGCGGTAGACATTGAACCACTCGGGATGGTGGTCCATTTTCTCGGCCACCAGTGCGATGCGCGTCATCCAGCCAAAGGCCGCCGCGAAATCGGCAAACTGGAAGCGCTTGAAGATCGCATCGCGCCCCTCGACCATCGCCCAGCCGGGAAGGCTGGCAAGAGCCGCCTGGCGGCCCGCATCATCGAGAACCGTGGCCATAGCTTACACCTGACATCTGTTCGAGCGGATAGCTCGCTTCAAGGACATAGGGACCACCGCCAACCGAGTCGCGCGACGAGAACAGGCCGAAGCGGCGCGCGGTGAAGGTGATGGGCCGCACAATGGCACAGGACGCGAGATAATACGCCACCTCTGTGGGCGATACGTCGCGCATCCGCGCCAGCGTCACATGCGGCACGAACTTGCGCGGCTCGGAGGGCAGACCCAGCCGCCGCATCAGGCGCTCATGCTCGCCCTGCAAGGCCACAAGCGCCGGGTTGGGCTGCACACGGGCAAAAATGGCACGTGGCTTGTCACCACCAAAGCTCGACAACGCGTCCAGCGCGATGGTGATCGGCCCCGCACCCGTCTGCGCCAGATCCTCATAGGCAGCACTGGCCACATGCCTGTCGACGTCACCAAGGAAGCGCAGCGTGATGTGATGATCTGCCGGCTCGATCCAGCGGGCACCGGAGACACCGCCCCGGAACAGGGCCAGCTGCCGGGCCACGTCCGGCGGAACTTCCAACGCTGTAAACAGCCTAGGCATGTGCGAATCATTGGCAAATTCGCAGGAGTCTGGCGAGACAAAGTTTTGTGACGGTCACCGTCGGTCAAAAGCAGGCCAAAAACCCATCAGAATGGGCTCAAGGGCAGGGATTTCCATGCTTCTGGTGCAGCGCATTGATGGCCGCTTCAAGCTCGGGCGAGATCGCGACCTGCGCCGAATCAATTGCCGTCTTCAGCTGCGCCATGGTGGTGGCCCCGATGATGTTGGCCGTCATGAAATCGCGGCTGGTGACGAAAGCCAGCGCCATTTGCGCCGGATCAAGCCCGAATGCGCGCGCCAGTGCCACATAGGCGCGCACGGCCTCTTCCGCCCCCGGAGTCTCGTAGCGCTGGCCACGGTTGAACAGCGTGTTGCGGGCGCCCGCTGGTCGGGCGCCATCCAGGTATTTGCCCGTGAGCACACCCTGCGCCAGCGGCGAATAAGCCAGCAAACCGACCTGCTCGCGCACGGCGATTTCGGCCAGCGCCACCTCGAAGGTGCGGTTGAGCAGGTTATAGGCATTCTGGATCGATTGCGGCCGCGGACGGCCAGCGGCAGCGGATTCGTGCACAAACTGCATCGTGCCCCAGCCACTTTCGTTCGACAGACCAAAATGGCGGATCTTGCCGGCCTTCACCAACTCGCCAAAGGCATCAAGCTGCACGCCGATCGCGGTTTCATCAGCAGCATTGTCAAACATGCCGGGCTTCGTCCGCGTCGGGTTCGAGCCCCATGGCATGGGCCGCTCGGGCCAATGCAACTGGTAGAGATCGATATAGTCGGTCTGGAGCCGCGTCAGGCTCTTGTCGACCGCCTCGAAAATCTGTGCCCGTGTGACACGGCCCTCGGATCCATCATCGCGGAACCAGCGATTTTCGGAACGTCCGATCACCTTGGTCGCCAGAATGACCTTGTCGCGGTTGGCGCGCGCCTTGAACCAGCTGCCAATCACGCGTTCGGTCGAGCCTTGCGTCTCGGCCCTGGGCGGGATCGAGTAGAGCTCGGCGGTGTCGAAGAAGTTCACGCCCTCGCCCAGCGCATAATCCATCTGCGCATGGCCTTCGGCCTCGGTGTTCTGCTGGCCCCAGGTCATGGTGCCCAGACAGATTGCGGACACCATCAGATCGGTGCGGCCAAGACGACGACGTTCCATGGGGCGGCCTTTCGGGCAAGACAGGCGTGATACAGCGCCTGCGCAGGTTCATGACGTTTGAAGGAGGATCAGGGTTTGGGCCTGATGGATGCCAGAAAGGCTTCTGTCACGGGCAGGATGCGTTCGACAATCACTTTCACACCCTCAGCTGTCGGGTGGATGCCGTCCGGCAGGTTGAGGCGGCGCTCACCCGCCACACCATCAAGGAAGAACGGATAGAGCATCACCCCGTGCTTGGCCGCCAGATCGCGGTAGAGCGCATCGAACCGCGCCACATATTCCGGCCCCAGATTGGGCGGGGCGCGCATCCCACAGAGCAGCACGGCAATGCCGCGTGCCTTGAGCTTGGTTACAATCGCGTCAAGTGCGGCCTTGGTAAGGGCCGTGTCGAAACCGCGCAGCGCGTCATTGGCACCAAGCTCGAGGATCACCGCATCAGTACCATCGGGCACAGACCAGTCCAGCCGGTCGAGCCCGCCTTGCGCGGTATCGCCCGAGACGCTGGCATTGGTCATCTCGATGGTGATGCCACGGGCCTTGAGCGCGGCCTGCAGTTGCACCGGAAAGGCAGCGCCAGCTGGCAGGCCATAGCCCGCCGAAAGGCTGTCGCCAAAGGCCACGATCTTCAGCGGGAGCGGTGCCGGGGCGGCTGTCTGGGCTGTCGCATCCATCGCGAGACCACTCACAAGCACTGCGCAAAGAGCTCGCAAGGCCCTGCCTTGGATCGGCCACAGGCCGTGACCATATGAACGGGGAACCGGAAGGCTGGTCTTTGCGTAAGCGGATGCAAGGCGTGCTTTCTGCAACAGGACGCTGACGAGCGCGCCGACACGTCGGATTGTTTGGATCATCATATGACAGATGTAAGCGACCTTGCGGTCGAATTGAAGGATGTCGAGCTCAGTCTGGGCCGGGCGGCGGCCCGCGTCCACATCCTGAAAGGTGTTTCGCTTGATGTTCTGGAAGGCGAGGCTGTTGGTCTCGTCGGCCCCTCGGGTTCTGGCAAGTCGACACTGCTGATGGCGATGGCCGGGCTTGAGCGGCCTGATTCAGGCCTCGTGCGCGTGGCAGGCACCGATCTTGGCCAGCTGAACGAGGACCAGCTCGCGCTGTTTCGCGGGCGGCGCATCGGCATTGTCTTCCAGTCCTTCCATCTGGTGCCGACCATGACGGCGCGCGAAAATGTCGCGCTGCCGCTGGAGCTGGCGGGTGCAGCCGATGCGCTGTCGCGTGCTGAAGCCGAATTGCGCAATGTCGGCCTTGGTGACCGCCTGCACCATTATCCTTCGCAGCTTTCCGGCGGCGAACAGCAGCGCGTCGCTGTGGCCCGCGCCGTTGCGCCAAACCCGGCCATTCTGGTGGCTGATGAGCCGACCGGCAATCTCGACGAGAGCAACGGCACGGCCATTGTCGACCTGCTCTTTGCGCTGAAGCGCGAGCGTGGCGCGACGCTGGTGCTGGTGACCCATGACCTGGCTCTTGCTGCAAAATGCGACCGCACGATTCGCCTGCGCTCGGGCCGCATCGAGAGCGAAACCCTGAAGACGGGCGCCTGAATCATGCATGGCACGCTGAGGAACCCGCTCCCGTCCGCGCCTGAGGGGCGACGCAGTCCTTTTCTGGCATTGCGCCTGGCGATCCGCGATCTCTCCGGCGGAATTCGCGGTTTTGGCGTCTTCATCGCCTGTCTGGCACTGGGCGTGATGGCGATTGCGGCCGTTGCCTCCACTTCGCGCGGCCTGTCCGAAGGGCTTTCACGCGAGGGCCGCCGCATCCTTGGGGGAGATGCTTCCTTCACACTCACGCACCGCGAAGCGACGCCAGCCGAGCGCGCAGCGCTTGAACGGCAGGGCAAGGTGTCCTCCATCGCAACCCTGCGCGGCATGGCCAATGCCGGAGACAAGGGCGCTGGCCTCGTCGAGATCAAGGCTGTCGATGGCGACTATCCCTCTGTCGGGAGCCTGACCACCGAGCCTTCAGGTGCCACATCTGGTTTTCTTGCGCTGAAAGATGGCCAGTTTGGCGCGATTGTCGATCCCGTGCTGCTGGCGCGGCTGGGGCTATCAGTCGGCGAAAGCATCCTGATCGGGCAAGCACGTGTCGAATTGCGTGCGGCCCTCGTCTCCGAGCCGGACAAGATCGCGACCGGTGTCGGCTTTGGCCCGCGCCTCATCCTGTCGCAGGACGCGCTTCGTGCGTCCGAGCTGATCCAGCCCGGCAGTCTTGTGCGCTGGGGCTATCGCCTGACCCTGCCGGACAGTGCCAATGCGGATGCGGCTCTCACCGCAACCCTGGCAACCATCGCCCGTGAGGCTCCCGAAGCCGGCTGGGAGGTGCGCTCGCGCGACAATGCCGCCCCGCAATTCCAGCGCAATCTCGAGCGCTTCACACAGTTCCTGACGCTGGTTGGTCTGACCGCGCTTCTGGTGGGTGGCGTGGGTGTCGCCAATGGCGTGCGCCGTTTTGTCGAGGCCAAGCGCATCGATTTCGCCACGCTGAAAGCCGTTGGCGCGCCGGGATCGCTGGTGGTCGCCATTCACCTGACCGAGGTGATGCTGGTCGCTGCCATCGGCATCGGCATCGGGCTGATGCTGGGGGCCGCCATGCCCTATCTGCTTGCGTGGTCACTGGGGGCCGTGCTGCCACTTCCGTTCGAGCCGACGCTCGCGCTCGATGAGCTGGCGATTGCCGCGCTCTACGGTTTCCTCACGGCGCTGGTCTTCTCGATCCTGCCGCTCGGCCGCGCCCATGATGTGCCGGTCTCGGCGCTGTTCCGCGACAAGGTCGAGCCAGACCTGCGCCGCCCGCGCGCGATCTACATCGCGCTGTTTCTGGCAGCGCTTGCCGGACTTGTGGCAGTGGCCATGCTGTTTTCCTACAACCGCCAGATCGCACTGCTCTACATTGGCGTGATGGGTGCTGTTTTCGTGCTGCTGCGGCTGGTCGCTGTCGGGATCATGCGGCTGGCAGCCTGGTTGCCGCGTCCGAGCAACCCTGCGGCACGGTTGGCGCTGGCCAATGTGCACCGGCCCGGCGCATTGACGCCCGCGCTCGTGCTTTCGCTGGGGCTGGGCGTGGCGCTGCTTTCGGCACTCGCCTTCATCAACACATCGCTC
>JAYWHQ010000115.1:0-5239 GCA_043777655.1 Allobosea sp.
CCTCGAAGATCGTGGCCCGATGGTGATCGAGCCCGGCTGGAAGGTCTATCAGGGCATGATCATCGGCATCCACACGCGTGACAACGACCTTGAGGTGAACGTGCTGAAGGGCAAGAAGCTCACCAACATCCGCACCACCTCCAAGGATGAGGCCGTGCGCCTCACCCCGCCGGTGCGCATGACGCTGGAGCGCGCGCTCGCCTGGATTCAGGATGACGAGCTGGTGGAAGTGACGCCGAAGTCGATCCGCCTGCGCAAGACTTTCCTCGATCCCAACGAGCGCAAGCGCTCGGTCAAGAAAGATGCTGTCGCCTGAGCAATGATTGCTGACCGGGATTGAAGGTCATCGAGGGCTTGCAAGTGCAAGCCCTCGTTTTTTTCAACGGGGATCGGCACAGACCCTTTCGGCGTCGTCGAGCCAATGGCCGCGCCGATCAGCAGGCGGAATGCGGGCCGAGCTTCTGAGGCTGTGCGTCCGGCGCTGTCACATCTTCTTCAGTTCAGAATACGCGCCATCGACCTTGAGCGTGATGGTCACGGGCTGCGAACCCCGGTTGCGCCAGAACCAGCCATGGCTGCCGTCGAAGCCGGCGGTCAATGTGCCCTCCTGCTTTGCAACACCGCGCTCGGTCTTGTAACTGGTTTCCTTACCGCCTCCCTTCGGCGTGCCGTGCATGTCGTAATTGACCACGCCACCTGCCGCTGCCCAGGTGAACTTGACCTGCGCACTTTTGAGCATCGTCAATTTGTATTCAACGCCTTCAGTCGGCTTGAGCGTTATCGTCAGTTCCTCCGATTTCGTTGCTGCCTGAGCGACAACAATCCGCTCCTGCGCGGCGGCAGGCGAAATGATCAGACCTGCAAGCCAATCCATCAGGCCAGAGCGCTTTTCGGGCTGAGGAGTTGGCTGCTGCTGACGCTGCAGTTCCTGATCCTTGATGCGGTCGGCTTCGGCTTCGGCGGCGAGCTGCTGCCTGATCTCGCCCATCTGCGTGAGCTTCAGCATGCGACCGATGCCGGTCGGGTCGATGGCGTGCTCGGCAGGCAGCACGATGGTGACGAGAATGACCGCCGCCGCGATCAGCGCCAGAATGGTCGACTTGATGAGTTGTGCCGTGCTCGGCAGTTCAGCGCGGGTGGGGATGTCGGTGTTGTACATGGTGCGTCTCCTCAGAGTGCGTTTTTGAAGTAGCCAGCGAGATGCATGCCCGTGAGCACGAAGCCCGCCGTCATCATCCAGACATTGGCGGTGTAGGCATGTTTCCAGAAGCTGTCTGAACGGCGCCAGAAGCTCATGGCGATCAGGATCGTCGCAAGTGCGAGCAACTGCCCGATCTCGACGCCGACATTGAACGCCATCAGGTTGGTCAGTAGGCCGTCCGGCGAGATCTGGTATTCCTGCACCTTGGTAGCGAGGCCGAAACCGTGGAACAGGCCGAAGATCAGCGTTGCCGCCTTGGTGTTGGGCTGGAAGCCCAGCCAACGCTGGTAGGCCCCCATATTGTCGAGTGCCTTGTAGACGACCGAGAGCCCGATGATCGCGTCGATGAGGAACGAGCTCATCGTGATGTTGTAGTACACGCCCAGGATCATCGTGGTCGAATGGCCGATGGCGAACAGCGTCACGTAAAGACCGATGTCCTTCATCCGGTAAAGGAAGAAGATGACACCGGCGAGGAACAGCAGATGGTCGTAGCCGGTGATCATGTGCTTCGCGCCCAGATAGACGAACGGCATGAAGTGAACGCCGGTGATCTCCTGGATATAGCCCTTGTCGCCCTCGGCGACGGCATGGGCGAAGGCGGGCGAGGCACTGAACGGCGTCAGCGCGGCAATAAGTGCGAGGGCAGCGAACACCGTTTGCCATCTTATGACGGCCAAGGGGTTGGCGCCGCGCCTTGAGAAAGGTCGGTGCATGGAAGATCCTGTCGTTGAGAGAAAACAAGACGCGCTGCCTTGTGGGCAAGCGCGCGGGCTCACAACGGCAGGCGTGGCGGTCGGTCGAGCCTGAAAGTCGGACCTGTGTCCGAGGGCGGCTCGGGCGTCAATCCAAACTGGCGCAGCAGCGGCACACGATCCCCAGCGCGCAGCCTGGCAACCGTTCCAGTATCGTGTGTGTGGTCGGAGGCGTCATGCCCATGCAGGTGGCCGGGGCGCTGGGGGTCTGTTCGATCATCATCGTCATGGGAATGGCCGTGATCATGCGCCGTCTCGCCTGGTGCAAGCGCGGCATGCCGTCCGCCTTCTGCTGTGATTGCAGCCGAACCATGGGCCAGCACATTCAACGGTGGCGCGAGCGCCAGCCCTACCGCCAGGCAGAAGGCGGTGAGTGTACGGATCAGTGCGCGGATTCGAGGCGGAAGCATCATGGGCGGATAGCAAAGACTTTCTTAACGTGAGCTTGACGACGCAAGCAGTGGCTGGCGCGTCATCGCTTGACTATATCCTCCCCGGGGGCATAGCAAGATGCAATGGATCAGACTTCCCCACACGGCGAACACCGCCACCACAGCCATCCCGCCATCATCAAGCGGCTGAAGCGCGCCGATGGGCATCTGCGCGGCATCATCGCGATGATCGAAGCGGGCCGCCCCTGCACCGAGATCGCGCAGCAGCTGCACGCGGTCGAGAAAGCCGTGGCCGAAGCCAAGAAGACGCTGATCCGCGACCATCTCGACCATTGCCTCGGCGGTGCAATCGACGCCCTGCCGGAGGCACAGCGCGAGGCGGTTTCCGCCTTCCGCGACATCACGCGGTATCTGTAATGCCGACATGCTGAGCGTCCTCGCCAACCGCACGTATCGCCATCTCTTCGCCGCGCAGATCATCGCGCTGCTGGGCACCGGGCTGCTGACGGTCGCCCTCGGCCTCCTTGCCTTCAAGCTGGCGGGCGACAAGGCGGGTATGGTGCTGGGCACGGCGCTCGCGATCAAGATGATCGCCTATGTCACGGTCGCGCCAGTGGTGGGTGCGTTTTCGGCGCAATTGCCACGCCGGGCCTTTCTGGTCGCGATGGATCTGGTGCGAGCTGGAATCGCGCTGCTGCTGCCCTTCGTCACCGAAATCTGGCAGATCTACATCCTGATCTTCCTGCTGCAATCGGCCTCCGCCGCCTTCACGCCGACCTTCCAGGCGACGATCCCCGACGTGCTGACAGATGAGGCCGACTACACCAAGGGCCTGTCGCTCTCACGCACCGCCTATGATCTGGAAAGCCTCGTCAGCCCCATGCTGGCAGCAGCCCTGCTGACGCTCATCAGCTTCCACTGGCTGTTCTCCGGCACCGTCATCGGCTTCCTCGTCTCGGCGGCCTTGGTGCTGTCTGTCACCTTGCCGATGTCACCGGCCACAGAACGAACCGGCGGCATCTACGACAAGACGACACGCGGCATGCGCATCTATCTCGCGACGCCGCGCCTGCGCGGCCTGCTGGCCCTGAACATGGCGGCGGCTGCGGGCGGCGCCATGGTCATCGTCAACACAGTCGTGATCGTGAAGGGTCGGCTCGGGCTCGGCGATGGCGATGTCGCGTTGGCGCTCGCCAGTTTCGGCGCAGGCTCGATGCTGGCCGCCCTCGATCTGCCGCGCCTGCTCGACCGGGTCAGCGACCGGAAACTCATGCTGACGGCGGCGAGCGCGATGGGGCTGATCCTCGGCGCGCTCGGGCTGGGAACAGCACTTGTCCCCGGCTCGACCTGGGTCATCGTCCTCGTGGGATGGGCCGCGCTCGGCATCGCCTACTCGGCAGTGCTGACGCCGGGTGGCCGGCTGCTGCGCCGTTCGGCCCACGCGCCGGACCGCCCCGCCGTGTTCGCCGCACAGTTCGCTTTGTCGCACGCATGCTGGCTGGTGACATATCCGATGGCGGGATGGCTTGGCGCGAGCTTGGCGCTGCCAACTGCATTGCTTGTTTTTGCCGTGCTCACGCTGGTCTCCGCGTGTCTGGCGGCCAGACTCTGGCCAAATTTCGACGTGGACACCATACTGCAGTGATATGACAAAAATCAGCGGGATCGCCGCGTGGCTCGAAGAACGGCCTGCATGCAAGGACATGAGCCATAAGGACATGAGCCATTCGGATGATTGCGCCCGCGCAAACGGACCATTGCCGGCACGGGAGGCGACATTCAGGGCAAGCACCCCCATGTTCCGGATGTGGACAGCGACAGGATCGCATCCCCCGGATCAAGAAGGAGCGGCCCCATGTTGCAGACAGCCCGCGAAAGCGCCGCCGCGCTCGAGGCCCTGAATGCACCGATGCACATTGGCCATGTCGCGCTCAACGTGCGTGACATGGCGTCGATGACGGCTTTCTATCGCGACAGCATCGGTCTCGACGTGCTGGCGAGCGACGCTTACCAGGCGCAACTGGGCAAGGACGGCGCAGCGTTCCTGCATCTGCACGCCATGTCCGATGCAGCCGCGCCGTCTCCTCGCACGCCCGGCCTGTTCCACACGGCTTTCCTCGTGCCCACCCGCGCCGATCTGGGACGCTGGCTCGCCCATGCGGCACAGACGGGTGTCCGCCTTGAGGGTGCCTCCGACCATATTGTCAGCGAGGCGCTCTATCTCTCCGATCCCGAAGGCAACGGCATCGAGATCTATGCCGACCGCCCGCGCAGCGAATGGCGGCGCGAGGGCGGTCAGATCGTGATGGACACATTGCCGCTCGACCTGCAGGCGCTGCTGGCAGAAGGCACGCGACAGCCCGGCCCCTGGCAGGGTCTGGCCTCAGGCAGCCGCATTGGCCACATTCACCTCAAGGTCGGCGATGCAGGCGCAGCAGAGGCCTTCTACGCGGACACGCTGGGCTTCACCCCGACCTATCGCCGCAATGGCGCAAGCTGGCTGGGCGCAGGTGGCTATCATCACCATATCGCTGCCAACCATTGGGCCAGCCGTGGCAGCGCGGCGACCGATGGCGCGGCTCTGGGCCTGCGCACCTTCGGCATCACGGTCACCGATCAGGCCAGCTGGGAGGCGCTCGCCCGCCAGCACGCATCGATGGAAGCCGGTCAGATCCTTCTGGCCGATCCCTCAGACATTCAGATCGTCATCACGAGAGGCTGAGCGTCGCGCGCGCACCCACCACCCGGCGATCAGGCGCCAGATGCGTCAGGCTCTGCTTGCCGGTCGGCAGGCTGATGCTGCTGGCTGATGTGGCACCACCAGGCTCGGCCAGCCGCGCCTGTGCCACCACCCATTTGCGGAAAGCACTGACGGCAGGCGTCAACTGCTG